>NZ_JBSHKH010000067.1:0-43927 GCF_053643595.1 Streptomyces sp. NPDC055506
ACCCCGTCAGGCCGTACGCATCGCACTCACCCACCCCCCGGCCGCACCCGGCCGCTTCTCTTACTCCAACACCAACTACGTCCTGCTCGGCCTGGTCATCCAGCAGGTCACCGGCGACTCGTACGCCACCGAGGCCGAGCGCCGCATCATCGCTCCCCTGCGTCTGACGGGCACCTCCTTTCCGGGCTCCCGCTCCTCGCTGCCCTCTCCGCACGGCCGCGCCTACGCCGCCGACGGAACCGACGTCACCGATCTCGACCCGCGGGTGGCCGGCGCCGCGGGCGAGCTGGTGACCACGCTCGCCGATCTGGACCGCTTCTACGCGGCCCTGCTCGACGGCCGGCTGCTGCCCCCGCACTGGCTGCGCGAGATGCGTGACACCCGTGCCGCACATGGCGCGTACGGCATGGGGCTGTTCCCCGAGAAGCTTCCGTGCGGCATCACGGTGTGGGGACACAACGGGCACATCTCCGGCAGCTACGTGCGCACCGCGGCCACCGGCGACGGCCGGCGTGTCCTCACCTTCCGCGTGAACACGGACGAGATCGCCGATCCCGACCTCGAACCCGCGGTGCTCGCGGCCGAGTTCTGCCCCCGCACCTCGTAGAACGAGCGGGCCCCGAACGGATATCCCGGCTCACGACACTCGTTCGAGTGATGGCGGGGCCGGGTTCCCGGGCACGGCATACGCCTACCGGGGCACGATGTCCGGCGCCCCCAACCGCGCCGCGTCCGCCGTGAGGTCGTCGGGCTGCCGCTGTGACTCCCGCTCGGCCTCCACCCGCTTCTGGTAGTGCTCGATCTCGCGCTCGATCTGGTCCTTGTCCCAGCCGAGCACGGGCGCCATCAGCCCGGCGGCGTCGCGTGCGCTGCGACTGCCCCGGTCGAAGGTCTCGATCGAGATGCGCGTCCGCCGGGTCAGCACGTCGTCCAGATGCCGCGCCCCCTCGTGCGAGGCCGCGTACACGATCTCGGCGCGCAGATAGTCGTCGGCCGCCGCCAGGGGCTCGCCCAGCGACGGGTCCTCGGCGATCAGCTCCAGGAGCTCCTCGGTCATCGCCCCGTACCGGTTCAGCAGGTGCTCCACCCGCACCACGTGCAGTCCGGTCCGGGCGGCGATCCGCGCCCGCGCGTTCCACAGCGCCCGGTAGCCCTCGGCGCCCAGCAACGGCACGTCCTCGGTGACGCACTCGGCGACGCGCATGTCGAGCCCGTGCACCGCCGCGTCCACCGCGTCCTTGGCCATGACCCGGTACGTCGTGTACTTGCCGCCCGCCACGACGACGAGCCCGGGCACCGGGTGCGCCACGGTGTGCTCGCGCGACAGCTTGCTGGTGGCGTCCGACTCGCCCGCGAGCAGCGGCCGCAGGCCCGCGTACACGCCCTGGACGTCGTCCCTGGTGAGCGGCACCGCGAGCACCGAGTTCACATGCTCCAGCAGGTAGTCGATGTCCGCGCTGGAAGCGGCCGGGTGGGCCTTGTCGAGGTCCCAGTCGGTGTCCGTGGTCCCGACGATCCAGTGCCGGCCCCAGGGGATGACGAACAGCACGGACTTCTCCGTGCGCAGGATCAGCCCGGTCGTGGAGTGGATCCGGTCGCGCGGCACGACCAGGTGGATGCCCTTGGACGCCCGGACGTGGAACTGGCCGCGCTCCCCGACCATCGCCTGGGTGTCGTCCGTCCACACGCCGGTCGCGTTGACGACCTGCTTGGCGCGGATCTCGTACTCCCCGCCCCCCTCGACGTCCTGCACCCGCGCTCCGACGACCCGCTCGCCCTCGCGCAGGAAGCCCGTCACCCGCGCGCGGTTGGCGGCCTTGGCGCCGTACGCCACCGCCGTGCGCACCAGGTTGGTCACATAGCGGGCGTCGTCCATCTGGGCGTCGTAGTACTGGAGCGCCCCGACCAGGGCGTCCTTCTTCAAGCAGGGCGCCACACGCAGGGCGTGAGAGCGGGTCAGATGGCGGTGCACGGGCAGGCCCCGGCCATGGCCGCGCGCCATGGACATGGCGTCGTACATCGCGACGCCCGCCCCGGCGTACAGCCGCTCCCAGCCCTTGTGCCGCAGCGGGTACAGGAACGGCACGGGCTTCACCAGGTGCGGGGCGAGCCGCTCCAGCAGCAGGCCGCGCTCCTTCAGCGCCTCCCGGACGAGCGCGAAGTCGAGCATCTCCAGATAGCGCAGACCGCCGTGGATCAGTTTGCTGGACCTGCTGGAGGTGCCCGAGGCCCAGTCGCGGGCCTCGACCAGGCCGGTGGCGAGCCCCCGGGTCACGGCGTCGAGGGCGGTGCCCGCACCGACCACGCCCGCGCCCACGACCAGCACGTCCAGCTCTCGCTCGGCCATGGATGCAAGTGACTCGGCTCGCTGCGCCGGCCCGAGTGTCGCTGTCCTCACGCTGCCTCCCGCTCATCGGTCGCGCCGGCCGCACCCGTCGGGTGAGGCCCCGTCCGTATCCCCCATGCCCAAATTCTGACCGGGTTGCCCGACTTCAGCCACCACGGGCCCTGAGCCTGTGGACAACCAGCACGGAACACTCACCGAAACTCGGCCAGGCAATCCCACATAACGGTCATATTTACTCCTAGTCTGACATTGCACTCGCCCGTCCTGTCCACAGGGCTTGCGCACCTGTCCCACTTCGGCTATCGGGAAGGACGGCCACGCCGTGCCCGCAGATCTCGCCGTCATCGGACTCGGCCCTTACGGCCTGCCCCTGGCTCAGGCCGCCGTCGCCGCCGGCGTCCCCACCATCGGCTACCGGACCGGACCCGAGACCGGTCCCCTCAGCCCCGCAGAACTGCGCCGGATGCTCTCGGGGGGCTTCCGGCAGACCACGAACGCCGCCGAACTCGGCAGGGTGCGCACCGCGGTCATCTGCGCACCGACCCCGCCGGGTGCGGACGGCCGGCTCGACCTGAGCCAGGTGGAGACGGCCGCCCGCACCCTGGCCGCCCACCTGCGCCCGCACACCACGGTGATCCTGGAGTCACCTGTGTACCCCGGGGCGACAGAGGAATTCCTGCGTCCGCTCCTCGAAGAGGGATCGGGCCTGCGGGCGGGCCGGGACTTCCACCTCGCCCACTCCCCCAGCCGCGTCGACCCCGGCAACCGCGACCTCACCCCCGCCGGCACCCCGAAGGTCATCGGCGGCCTCACCCCGGCCTGCACCGAGTCGGCCGCCGCCTTCTACGCACGGCTCACGGACAAGGTGGTACGCGCGCGTGGACTGCGCGAGGCGGAAACCGTGCAGCTGCTGGAGACCAACTACCGGCACGTCAACATCGCCCTCGTCAACGAGATGGCCGCGCTCTGCCACGACCTGGGCGTCGACCTGTGGGACGTGATCCGCTGCGCGGAGACCAGGCCGTTCGGCTTCCAGGCCTTCCGCCCAGGCCCGGGCGTCGGCGGCCACACCCTCCCGCAGGACCTGACCGCCCACGGCGGCCGCAGCCTGCGCATGGTGGAACTGGCCCAGCAGGTCAACAGCCGGATGCCCCGCTACGTCGTCCAGCGCGGCGCCCAGCTCCTCAACGAGCACGGCAAGTCGGCGCGCGGCGCACGCGTGCTGCTCCTGGGCGTCACCTACAAGCCCGACCTCGCCGATCTCCAGGGCACCCCCGCCCGGGAGATCGCCCGGCGTCTGATGGACCTGGGCGCGTCGGTCAGCTACCACGACCCGTACATCCCCGACTGGAGCGTCCTCGACCGCCCCGTCCCCCGGGCGGACTCCCTCTACGAGGCGGCCGCCGACGCGGATCTGACCATCCTGCTCCAGCAGCACCGCACGTACGACCTCCAGGGCCTGTCGGTGAAGGCGCAGCTGCTCCTGGACACACGAGGGGCGACACCCGCGGGTGCCGCCCACCGTCTGTGACGCGTCGTCCTCGGGGCCTACCGCCGGTGCTGCGAGTCCGCCACCGTCACCTCGACGCGCTGGAACTCCTTCAGCTCGCTGTAGCCGGTGGTGGCCATGGCGCGGCGCAGGGCACCGAAGAGGTTCATCGAGCCGTCGGGGGTGTGGGACGGGCCGGTGAGGATCTCCTCGATGGTCCCGACCGTGCCGAGGTCGACCTTCTTGCCGCGCGGCAGCTCCTCGTTCACGGCCTCCATGCCCCAGTGGTGGCCCTTGCCCGGACCGTCGGTCGCGCGCGCGAGCGGGGAGCCCATCATCACCGCGTCGGCACCGCAGGCGATCGCCTTGGGCAGGTCGCCGGACCAGCCGACACCGCCGTCCGCGATCACGTGCACGTAGCGGCCGCCGGACTCGTCCATGTAGTCACGGCGCGCGGCGGCCACGTCGGCGACCGCCGTCGCCATGGGGACCTGGATGCCGAGCACATTGCGCGTGGTGTGCGCGGCGCCGCCGCCGAAGCCGACCAGCACACCGGCCGCGCCGGTGCGCATCAGGTGCAGGGCCGCGGTGTACGTGGCGCAGCCGCCGACGATCACCGGGACGTCCAGCTCGTAGATGAACTGCTTCAGGTTCAGCGGCTCGGACGCACCGGAGACGTGCTCCGCCGAGACCGTCGTACCGCGGATGACGAAGATGTCCACGCCCGCGTCGACGACGGCCTTGGAGAACTGGGCCGTGCGCTGCGGGGAGAGCGCGGCGGCCGTGACCACGCCGGAGTCGCGCACCTCCTTGATGCGGGCGCCGATCAGCTCCTCCTTGATCGGCGCGGCGTAGATCTCCTGGAGGCGCCGGGTCGCCGCCTCGGCGGGCAGCTCGGCGATCTCGTCGAGCAGCGGCTGCGGGTCCTCGTGGCGCGTCCACAGGCCCTCGAGGTTCAGCACGCCGAGGCCGCCGAGCTCCCCGATGCGGATCGCGGTGGCCGGGGAGACGACCGAGTCCATGGGGGCGGCCAGGAAGGGCAGCTCGAAGCGGTAGGCGTCGATCTGCCAGGCGATCGAGACCTCCTTCGGGTCCCGCGTACGGCGGCTGGGGACGACGGCGATGTCGTCGAAGGCGTACGCCCGGCGGCCGCGCTTGCCGCGCCCGATCTCGATCTCAGTCACGTCTGTGGCCTTTCCCTGATGCGTTGCAGCGTCTTCCAGTATCGCCGACGGGCATGACGAGGGCGGCCCCGGATGCTTCCAGGGCCGCCCCATCAGGCCTGATGCCTACTGACGGCTGTAGTTCGGCGCCTCGACCGTCATCTGGATGTCGTGCGGGTGGCTCTCCTTCAGGCCCGCCGAGGTGATGCGGACGAAGCGGCCCTTGGACTCCATCTCCTCGATGGTGGCCGCGCCCACGTAGCCCATGGTCTGGCGCAGACCGCCGACGAGCTGGTGGAGCACGTTGGCCAGAGGGCCGCGGTAGGGCACCTGGCCCTCGACGCCCTCGGGCACGAGCTTGTCGTCGGAGGCGACCTCGGCCTGGAAGTAGCGGTCCTTCGAGAACGACTTCCCCTGGCCGCGGGACTGCATGGCACCGAGCGAGCCCATGCCGCGGTAGGACTTGAACTGCTTGCCGTTGATGAAGAGCAGCTCGCCGGGCGACTCCTCACAGCCCGCGAGCAGGCTGCCCAGCATGACCGTGTCGGCACCGGCGGCGAGCGCCTTGCCGATGTCGCCGGAGTACTGCAGACCGCCGTCGCCGATCAGCGGGATGCCCGCGGGGCGGGCGGCGAGGGAGGCCTCGTAGATGGCGGTGACCTGCGGGACGCCGATGCCGGCGACCACACGCGTGGTGCAGATCGAGCCGGGGCCCACACCCACCTTGATGCCGTCGACACCGGCGTCGATCAGGGCCTGGGCGCCGTCGCGGGTGGCGACGTTGCCGCCGATCACGTCGACGGAGACGCTCGACTTGATCTTCGACATCCAGCTGAGGGCGTTGCTGTTGTGGCCGTGCGAGGTGTCGACGACCAGGAAGTCCACGCCGGCCTCGGCGAGCGCCTGGGCGCGCTCCAGGGCCTCGGGGCTGGCGCCCACCGCGGCACCGACCAGCAGCCGGCCCTCGGCGTCCTTGGCGGCGTTCGGGTACTTCTCGGCCTTGACGAAGTCCTTGACCGTGATCAGGCCCTTGAGGATGCCCCGGTCGTCGACCAGCGGCAGCTTCTCGATCTTGTGGCGGCGCAGCAGCTCCATCGCGTCGACGCCGGAGATGCCCACCTTGCCGGTGACCAGCGGCATCGGCGTCATGACGTCACGCACCTGACGGCTGCGGTCGGTCTCGAAGGCCATGTCGCGGTTGGTGACGATGCCGAGCAGCTTGCCGGCCGGGTCGGTGACCGGGACGCCGCTGATGCGGAACTTGGCGCACAGGGCGTCCGCCTCGGCGAGCGTCGCGTCCGGGTGCACCGTGATGGGGTCGGTGACCATGCCGGACTCGGACCGCTTGACCAGGTCGACCTGGTTGACCTGGTCCTCGACCGACAGGTTGCGGTGCAGCACGCCGACGCCGCCGAGGCGGGCCATGGCGATCGCCAGCCGGGACTCGGTCACCTTGTCCATCGCCGCGGAGAGCAGCGGGATGTTGACCCGGACGTTGCGGGAGATGCGGGACGAGGTGTCGACCGCGTTGGGGAGCACCTCGGATGCGCCCGGCAGCAGCAGCACGTCGTCGTAGGTCAGCCCGAGTGTCGCGAATTTTCCGGGCACTCCGTCGACGTTTGCAGTCATGACACCTTCCCCAAATGGCCTTGATCGGTGCGGATGTCCATGCTAACGGGAAGCGCGGCTGTCTCATTCCACGGTTCCGGCTCGCTCCGGGCTTCGTATGTTCGTACGGAGGCCGCGCACCGCCTGTTCAACCAAGGGCCCCTGTAAGCCCTACTGCTCCGCGAGCGCCCTCAGCCGGCTCAGCGCCCGGTGCTGCGCCACCCGGACGGCACCGGGTGACATTCCCAACATCTGGCCCGTCTCCTCGGCCGTGAGCCCCACCGCGATGCGCAGCAGCAACAGCTCCCGCTGGTTCTCGGGCAGGTTGGCCAGGAGCTTCTTGGCCCATTCCGCGTCACTGCTCAGCAGTGCGCGCTCTTCCGGTCCCAGGGAGTCGTCAGGGCGCTCGGGCATCTCGTCCGAGGGGATGGCCGTCGAGCCGGGGTGGCGCATCGCCGCGCGCTGCAGGTCGGCGACCTTGTGGGCGGCGATGGCGAAGACGAACGCCTCGAAGGGACGCCCGGTGTCCCGGTAGCGGGGCAGCGCGAGGAGCACCGCCACGCACACCTCCTGGGCGAGGTCCTCGACGAAGTGCCGGGCGTCGCCCGGGAGACGGGACAGACGGGTGCGGCAGTAGCGCAGCGCCAGCGGGTGGACATGGGCGAGCAGATCGTGCGTGGCCTGCTCGTCCCCGTCGACGGCGCGGTGGACGAGCGCTCCGATCGCCCCTTGGGCATTGACCGCCTCGTCGTCGCGCATCGGTCCATGGTGCCTTGCGGCCACCGGGTCCGCGGCACCGCGCCCGTTGTTGTGCACCGAAGCGTTATGAGCAGGTGCGCCGGCACTCATCCCCTGCGCCCTCCCCTTCCGCTCGACCGACTCGTCCCCGAGGAACTCCACACCCTCAAGGATGCGGCATCCGCGGCGAAACAAGCAGCGGGCACCCGGCGGACACCCGGTCCGGCCCCGCCCACCTGGCTCTTCGTGCCCCCACTGCGACCACCGCCACACGTGCGGCCGCCCTCAGGACCTGCCGTTCGGATCGTCCCGGGGCCGGGCGGCCCTGCAGGCACCCCGCCGGACTCTCGCACGCGTGCGCCCGGCTCGCGCGGGGGCATCCACATGCCCCCGCTCTCCGACCCGCGCCGGAGGCCGCGCCTCGAGGCCGGCCCGATCCGAACGACAGGCCCTAGCGCACCAGGCCCCACCGGAAGCCGAGCGCCACGGCGTGGGCCCGGTCCGAGGCGCCGAGCTTCTTGAACAGGCGCCGGGCGTGCGTCTTGACGGTGTCCTCGGAGAGGAACAGCTCGCGGCCGATCTCCGCGTTCGAGCGGCCGTGGCTCATGCCTTCGAGGACCTGGATCTCACGCGCCGTGAGCGTGGGCGCGGCGCCCATCTCGGCCGAGCGCAGCCGGCGCGGGGCGAGCCGCCAGGTCGGGTCGGCCAGGGCCTGCGTCACCGTCGCGCGCAGCTCGGCGCGGGAGGCGTCCTTGTGCAGATAGCCGCGGGCACCGGCGGCGACGGCGAGCGCCACACCGTCCAGGTCCTCGGCGACGGTGAGCATGATGATGCGCGCACCGGGGTCGGCGGACAGCAGCCGCCGGACCGTCTCGACGCCGCCCAGACCGGGCATGCGTACGTCCATCAGAATCAGGTCCGAGCGGTCGGCCCCCCAGCGGCGGAGGACTTCCTCGCCGTTGGCCGCCGTCGTCACGCGCTCTACGCCGGGCACGGTCGCGACCGCGCGACGGAGCGCCTCTCGGGCAAGCGGGGAGTCGTCGCAGACGAGGACGGAAGTCATGACCGCCCTCCGCAGCTGATGCGCGTCACCTTGAGCCTCCAGGCTGGTACGGAATCGTCACCTGTGCGGTCGACCGCCTCGGACGCCTGTCCGAGCGCTTGTTCCTTCAACCGCCTCGCACTCTCAACGACGGTCACTCGAAAGAGTTACGGGGTCGGCTGTCCTCTTCGGCACTCTACGTGAGGGGGCGGACACGGTGCAGACATGCGCAGCAGACCCACGAACTTTCATCACAACCTATGCCCCATTCAGACCCATTTCTTCCGCTTTGCCAGTGTCTGGAGCTAGATTCGCAATGAGTCATATTTTCATCTCCTTAGATCGTAGTTGTACGGTCGTAGACACCGGATCCGCCCAGAACGGCAACAAGGGGTCACGTAATGGCAGATTTCTCCCGCCTTCCCGGACCGAACGCGGACCTGTGGGACTGGCAGCTGCTGGCTGCCTGTCGCGGGGTGGACAGCTCGCTCTTCTTCCATCCGGAGGGCGAGCGCGGTGCGGCTCGGAGTGCTCGCGAGAACTCGGCCAAAGAGGTCTGCATGAGGTGCCCGGTACGCGCCGAGTGCGCTGCCCACGCGCTGGCGGTGCGCGAGCCGTACGGCGTGTGGGGCGGGCTGACCGAGGACGAGCGCGAAGAGCTCATGGGGCGGGCGCGCAACCGGCTGGTGTCGGCTTCGGCACCGGGCGGGCACACCGCCTCGCACCATTGAAATAACGTTTCTGCAGAAGGCACGCGCACGCGTGCCCATGGTTCTTACTAGCGGACGGCCGCCCGTGCCAGCTGGTCGAGCGTCGCCGACACCGCCGGGACCTGTGCGAGGTCGGGCAGGGTGAGCGCGACGATCTCCCGGCGCACCGCCGGTTCCAGCGTCACGGTGCGTACGCCCCGGGGCCGCACCGACTCGACAGCCAGCTGCGGCAGGACCGCCACGCCCAGCCCCGCGCCGACCAGGCCGACCACCGCCGGATAGTCGTCGGTGGCGAAATCGATGCGAGGCGTGAAGCCGGCCGCCGCGCACACCTCGACCAACTGGCCCCGACAGCGCGGGCAGCCCGCGATCCACGACTCCCGCGCGAGCTCCCCGATGGCGACGGACCCCGCACCCGCGAGCCGGTGCCGCTCCGGCACAAGGGCGACGAGCCGGTCCGACAGCAGCGGCCGTACGACGAGGTCGTCCCACTCCTCCGCGCCCGCCGCGCCCTCGTAGCGGAAGGCGAGCGCCACGTCGCAGTCGCCCTCGCGCAGCAGGCCCACGGACGCGGGCGGTTCCGCCTCCTCCAGGGAGACGCGGGTGCCCGGGTGCGCCGCGCGCAGTGCGGCGAGGGCCGTCGGCACCAGGGTGGAGCTGCCGCTGGGGAAGGAGACGAGCCGGACCCGTCCCGCGCGCAGCCCGGCGATGGCGGCGACCTCCTCCTCCGCGGCCGTGAGCCCGGCGAGGATCCCGGCGGCGTGCCGCACCAGCGCCTCACCGGCCTGGGTCAGGCGCATCTCGCGCCCGGTGCGGATGAGCAGGGGAGTGCCGACGGAGGTCTCCAGGGCCTTCATCTGCTGGCTGACGGCGGGCTGCGTGCAGCCCAGTTCACGCCCCGCGGCGGAGAAGGAACCGGTGGCGGCGACGGCGCGCAGGACACGGAGATGACGAGCTTCGATCACCCTTCGAGAATAAGCGACCCTTTGATACCGATGCGAATAATGCGTCGACGCTTTGAGCGCTGGTCGCTTACCGTGCGGGTATGAAGCTTCTGTCTGTGAATCTGGGCCGTGCCGAGGCTGTGCCGTACACGGACAACCCGGCGGGTGTGACCGGGATCGACAAGCGTCCGGTGGACGGGGCCGTGCGGGTGTCGGCGCCCGGGCCCAAGGGCATCGGCGGGAGCGGGCTGGCCGGGGACGCGGTGTGCAAGCTGGAGCACCACGGCGGCGACGACCAGGCGGTGTACGCGATGGCGCGCGAGGACCTGGACGAGTGGGAGCGCGAGCTGGGCCGGACGCTGGCCGACGGGGCGTTCGGCGAGAACCTCACGACCCAGGGGCTCGACGTGTCCGGCGCGCTGATCGGCGAGCGCTGGCGCATCGGCCCCGAGGTGGTGCTGGAGATCACCTCCGGGCGGATCCCGTGCCGCACGTTCCAGGGCCATCTGGACGAGAAGGGCTGGGTGAAGCGGTTCACCCGGCGAGGCGCGCCGGGGGCGTATCTGCGGGTGATCGAGCCCGGGGCGATCCGCGCGGGCGACGCCGTCGAGATCCTGCACCGGCCGGACCACGATGTGACGGTGGCCCTGCAGTTCCGCGCGGTGACCACCGAGCGGACACTGCTGCCGCGGCTGCTGGCGGCGGGCGAGGCCCTGCACCCGGAGGTGCTGCGCCAGGCGCGGGAGTACAAGGAGAAGTACGGGGCCTGACGGCGCCTCACCGCGACTGTCTCCACGGACCCTTCACCGGCGAAGGTCCTGTTCGGAACCGGACCCACCCAGTCCGGGTCACTAACCTTCTGCCATGACAACGGCTCTGATTACGGGATCGACGGCAGGCATCGGGGCCGCGTTCGCGCGGCGACTGGCGGCCGACGGGCACAACCTGGTGCTGGTGGCCCGCGACACCAAGCGGCTCAGGGAACAGGCGACCGAACTGCACGACGGGCACGGCATCGAGGCCGAGGTGCTGACGGCCGACCTGGCGGAGGACAAGGGCATCGAGAGGGTGGCCGCCCGGCTGGGCGACCGCAAGAACCCCGTCGACCTCCTGGTCAACAACGCCGGCTTCGGCAACAAGGGCCGCTATCTCGATGTCTCCATGGCCGATGAGCTGCGGATGCTCAAGGTGCACTGCGAGGCGGTGCTGCGGCTGACGTCGGCGGCGGCCGAGGGCATGCGGGAGCGCGGCCGGGGCGGTGTCGTCAATGTCGCGTCGGTCGCCGCGTTCGTCCCGCGCGGCACCTACGGCGCGTCCAAGGCCTGGGTCGTGCAGTTCACACAGGGCGCGGCGCGCGACCTGGCCGGCAGCGGCGTACGGCTGATGGCGCTCTGCCCCGGTTTCGTGCGCACGGAGTTCCACGACCGGGCCGGCATGGGCACGGACAACATCCCGAGCTGGATGTGGCTCGACGCGGACAAGCTGGTGGCGGCGGCGCTGCACGATCTGGCCCGGGGCAAGACGCTGTCGATCCCCGACCCGCGCTACAAGGCGCTGATGGGGGCGGCGAAGCTGGTGCCCAGAGGGATGCTCGGGGCGGTCTCGTCCAGGACGGGGCGGAAGTACGGGCCGCAGTAGCGGGTTCGGCCGCCGAGGCTCCGGGAGGCACCCGGGCGGCCCGCTTGGGAGAATGGAGCTGTCCAGCCGGACCCAGCGAGCCCGGAGGCGAGGCCATGACCTTCGTACAGCTCATCGAATGCAGGACCAGTCGGCTCGACGAGATGAACCGGCTGATGGACAGGTGGGTCGAGCAGACCAAAGGAAAGCGGACCGCGTCGCACAGTGTGGTGGCGAAGGACCGGGCCGACGCGTCGCACGTCGTCGAGATCGTGGAGTTCCCCTCGTACGAGGAGGCGATGCGGAACTCCGGGCTTCCGGAGACGGACCGGATCTTCCAGGACATGGTGGCGCTCTGCGACGAGGCACCGACGTTCACCGATCTGGACGTGGTGCGCGACGAGCAGTTGTACGCGGCCACCGCGCGCAGGTTCTTCGAGCAGGCGCCCGGGCAGGGCGCGGCGCCCCCGTTCAACGACGTGTTCATCGAGGACTACCACGATCACGATCCCGGCAATGCGCAGGACGTCATCGGGCTGGACGCGATGCGGCGCAATGTGGAGGTGTGGCGGGGCGGGTTCGACTTCTCGTTCACGATCGACGACCAGGTCGCCCAGGGTGACCGGGTGTGCACCCGGTGGACCTGGAAGGGGCACCACAAGGGCGACTTCCTCGGGATTCCGCCGACCGGAAAGGACGTCACCATGACGGGGACGACCTTCCACCGGTGCACGCCCGACGGGAAGATCGCCGAGGGCTGGTGGGAGTACGACCGGCTCGGGCTGATGCAGCAGCTCGGGGCGCTCGACCCGCTGGAGCTGTGACCCGCAGGACCCAAGCCCGCAGGACCCAAGGGAGAAGCCCCCGCTCCGCACGAGGCGGAACGGGGGCTTCGCTACGAGGTCGGTGCCTCAGTGGGCGTGGCCGTGGCCGTGGCCCGCGGCGGCCGGCTCCTCCTCTTCCTTCTTCTCGACGACCAGGGTCTCGGTCGTGAGGAGGAGGGAGGCGATGGAGGCGGCGTTCTCCAGGGCGGAGCGGGTGACCTTGACCGGGTCGATGACGCCGGCCTTGACCAGGTCGCCGTACTCGCCGGTGGCGGCGTTGAAGCCCTGGCCCTTGTCCAGCTCGGCGACCTTGGAGGTGATGACGTAGCCCTCCAGGCCGGCGTTCTCGGCGATCCAGCGCAGCGGCTCGACGGCGGCGCGGCGGACGACCGCGACACCCGTGGCCTCGTCGCCGGTCTTGCCGAGGTTGCCCTCGAGGACCTTCACGGCGTGGACCAGAGCGGAGCCACCACCGGAGACGATGCCCTCCTCGACCGCGGCGCGGGTCGCGGAGATGGCGTCCTCCAGACGGTGCTTGCGCTCCTTGAGCTCGACCTCGGTGGCGGCACCCACACGGATGACGCACACGCCGCCGGCCAGCTTCGCGAGGCGCTCCTGGAGCTTCTCGCGGTCCCAGTCGGAGTCGGTGGACTCGATCTCGGCCTTGATCTGGGCGACGCGGCCCTGCACGTCGTCCTTGTTGCCGGCGCCGTCGACGACCGTGGTGTCGTCCTTGGTGACGGTGATGCGGCGGGCGGAGCCGAGGACGTCCAGGCCGACCTGGTCGAGCTTGAGGCCGACCTCCTCGGAGACGACCGTGGCGCCGGTGAGGACCGCGAGGTCCTGCAGCATCGCCTTGCGGCGGTCGCCGAAGCCGGGGGCCTTCACCGCGACGGCGTTGAAGGTGCCGCGGATCTTGTTCACGACGAGGGTCGACAGCGCCTCGCCGTCGACGTCCTCGGCGATGATCAGCAGCGGCTTGGAGGCGTTGGCCTGGATGACCTTCTCCAGCAGCGGCAGCAGGTCCGCGATGGCGGAGATCTTGCCCTGCGTGATGAGGATGTACGGGTCGTCCAGGACGGCTTCCATGCGCTCCTGGTCCGTCACGAAGTACGGAGACAGGTAGCCCTTGTCGAAGGCCATGCCCTCGGTGAAGTCCAGCTCCAGACCGAAGGTGTTGGACTCCTCGACGGTGATGACACCGTCCTTGCCGACCTTGTCCATCGCCTCGGCGATGAGCTCGCCGACCTGCTGGTCCTGGGCGGACAGCGCGGCGACCGCGGCGATGTCGGACTTCTCGTCGATCGGGCGGGCCGTGGCGAGGAGGTCCTCGGAGACGGCGGCGACGGCGGCGTCGATGCCCTTCTTCAGGGCGGCCGGGGAGGCACCGGCGGCGACGTTCTTCAGGCCCTCGCGCACGAGCGCCTGGGCGAGCACGGTCGCGGTGGTCGTACCGTCACCCGCGATGTCGTTGGTCTTGGTCGCCACCTCCTTGACCAGCTGGGCACCGAGGTTCTCGTACGGGTCCTCGACCTCTACCTCACGGGCGATGGTCACACCGTCGTTGGTGATGGTGGGGGCACCGAACTTCTTGTCGATGACGACGTTGCGGCCCTTGGGGCCGATCGTCACCTTGACCGTGTCAGCGAGCTTGTTGACGCCGCGCTCGAGGGCGCGACGGGCGTCCTCGTCGAACTTCAGGATCTTCGCCATGGGAGCGGTTCAGCCCTCTCGGAAAATAGGGGTGAAACGAACCGCGCCCCCGACGCCCGGCTTCATAAGATCGCGGGGGCCAGGGGCGCAGTTCACTGCAATGCTGGTGATGCGGGGTGAATTACTTCTCGACGATCGCGAGCACGTCGCGAGCCGAGAGGACGAGGTACTCCTCGCCGTTGTACTTCACCTCGGTGCCGCCGTACTTGCTGTAGAGCACGACATCGCCGACGGAGACGTCGAGCGGAAGACGGTTACCGTCCTCGAAGCGGCCCGGGCCCACGGCCAGGACGACGCCCTCCTGGGGCTTCTCCTTGGCGGTGTCCGGGATGACCAGGCCAGAGGCGGTGGTCTGCTCGGCGTCGAGCGGCTGGACCACAATGCGGTCCTCGAGCGGCTTGATGGCAACCTTGGAGCTGGTGGTCGTCACGATCCGACCTCCCCCTTCGGAGATCTCACGGGGTTAACTGTCTGAGGTGGCGACCAGGTGGATCCGTCGTCGCGGGTGCCGGACCTGCCCGTCGCTGTGTTGGCACTCTCCAGGGGGGAGTGCCAGAGCCGAGACTATGACCGTGATTAGCACTCGGTCAAGCGGACTGCTAATTACCCGCGGCGCGTCGGCCGGGGACTTCGTGTCGGAGGTGGTCCTCCAGCCGTCCCACCCGCAGGCCTCTCCCCTCGATCTCCCTCAGCAGCCGCACGGTTCGTTCCGTCGTCGTCAGGGGGTTCGTCCCGGCCGACGGCACGGAGACGATGTCGCCGGGGCGAAGGCGGGGCTCGCCGTGGGTGTACGTCAGTTCGCCGTCGGCGGACAGGGAGGCCCGCCAGAGGACGATCGCCGTGATGCCGCAGTCGGCGGCGGCGCGCAGGGTCGTCGGGTCGTACGTGCCGTAGGGCGGGCGGAAGAGGTGGGGGCGGATGCCGAAGCGGGTGCGGAGTTTGTGCTGCTGGCCGCAGATCTCGGCGCGCTGCCCGGCGTAGGGCAGGCCGCGCAGGGACGGGTGGTCGAGGGTGTGGTTCTGCAGGGTCGCGCCGACCGCGCGCAGCCGGGCCAGTTGGCCGTAGCCGGGGCCCGCGACGCTGTCCGTGAGGAACAGGCTGACCGGGAGCCGCCGTTCGCGGACGAGGCCGGCGAAGGCGGGGTCGCGTTCGGCGCCGTCGTCGTAGGTCAGGAAGACGACCGGGTCGCGGGTGCGGACCCGGTCCACGACGGGCGGCAGGTGTGCCGGACGCGCGTGGAGGCCGGCCGCGTGGGTCGGGTCCTGGCCCCTGCCGTCCGCTCCCGTCCGCTCCCCCGCCGTCCCGGCGCAGCCGGCCAGCAGGAGCATGCCCGCACACAGCGCGGCGGCGGCAGGCAGCGGCCTCACAGGTAATCCTCCAGCCGCCCCACCGCGTATCCCTCGGCCGTGGCCTTGTTCAGGAAGCGGCGGATCATGTCGGGCATCGTGCCCTTCCACTGCTCGCGGCCGCGGAAGTGGGTGAGGACGATGTCGCCCGGGCGCAGTTTCCGGTCCGCCTCGCGGTACTCCCAGTGATCGGCGAAGACCTCCGCGTTCCAGAGGGGGACGTACTCGATGCCGCAGGCCTCGGCGGCGCGCAGGGTCGCCCTGTCGTAGCTGCCGAAGGGCGGGCGGAAGAGGGTGGGGCGGGTGCCGTAGCGCCTCTCGATGAAGCGCTGCATGCCGCAGATCTCGCGCCGCTGCGCGCGGTACGACAGGCCCGGCATGTAGCGGTGCCAGAGGGTGTGGTTGTTCAGGACCACTCCCCTGGCCTGCATCTGCCGGAAGTAGCGGTCGTCGTCCTTCACCAGGTAGCCGCTGAGGAAGGCGGTGTACGGCACGTCCAGGTCACTCATCATCCGCAGGAACGCCGGGTCCTTCTCGGCGCCGTCGTCGATGGTGAGGAAGACGACCTTGTCCCGGGTGGGGATGGTGGTGAAGACGGGCGGGAGGCCCAGCTCCCGGTGGCCGGCCACCTCGAAGCCCTTGCGGGTCCTGATCCTGGGCTTCTTCCCGGGAGCCGGCGGCGCCACCAGCGGGACCCTGCGCAGCCCCCAGCGGTGCGCCGCGGCGATGCGGGCGGCGTGCGCGGCGCGCAGCTCGGTGGCGTAGGAGTCGAGCGCGCGGGCCGGGGGCGCGTCGAGCGGCTGCTGGCCGCCGGCCGGGGCGACCTGGCCGCCGTCCGCCTGCGCGCAGCCCGAGGCGATGGCAGCGAGGGCGAGCACGACAAGGCCGATGCGGACGCCGCCCATTGCCCGCCTTTTGTCATTTTGTACGACTGCTCGCATGATGCCGGATCCTCGCAGCCGGCCGGTGCGAACCCTCCCCGACACCGCGGCCGACGGCCCACCGTCCACCGACTGGCCCACATCCGCCCCGGCCCGCCGCCCCCGCCGCTCCGTGGCCGACAATGATCCGGTGAACGACCTCGCCCCCCTCCTCACCCCCGAAGGCCGCGCCCTCCTCGACGAGGTCCGCGACACCGACCCGGCGAAGGAGCTGGCCGTGGCGACGCGGCTGCGCCGGGAGCACCCCGCCGAGCTGGTGTCGGCGGCGCTGGGCCAGGCGCGGCTGCGGCAGCGGGCGGCGGTGAAGTTCGGGGCCGAGGACGCGGGGCGGATGTTCTTCACGCCGAACGGGGTGGAGCAGTCGACCCGGGCGAGTGTGGCGGCGTACCGCGCCCGGCGGATGAAGGACCTGGGGATCACCTCCGTCGCCGACCTGTGCTCCGGCATCGGCGGGGACGCGATCGCGCTGGCCCGCGCCGGTATCCGGGTGCTGGCCGTGGACAGGGACCCCATGACGGCCGCGGCGGCACGGGCGAACGCCGACGCACTGGGTCTCGCCGGCCTGATCGAGGTGCGGGAGGCCGATGTCACGGAGGTGGACACAGCCGGTTACGACGCCGTCTTCGTCGACCCGGCCCGGCGCGGCGGCCGGGGCCGGATCTTCGACCCCGAGGCCTACTCACCGCCCCTGTCCTGGGCGGTCTCGGCCGCCCGCCGGGCCCCTCGGGCCGCCGCGCTGAAGATCGCCCCCGGCATCCCGCACGAGGCGGTGCCCGAGGACGCCGAGGCCGAGTGGATCTCCGACGGCGGGGACGTGAAGGAGGCGGTGCTGTGGTTCGGCACCGAGCCGGGGGCGGTCCGGGCCACCCTGCTGCCGGGCCCCCGCACCCTGCTCTCGCGCGGCCTGCCCGACCCGGAGGTCCGCCCGCCCGGCCGCTACCTGTACGAGCCCGACGGCGCCGTCATCCGGGCCCACCTGGTCTCCGAGGTGGCCGACCAGGTCGACGGCGGCCTGCTCGACGCGACCATCGCGTACGTGACGGCCGACACCCTGCGCCCGACCCCGTACGCCACCGCCTACGAGATCACCGACCATCTCCCCTTCAACGTCAAGAAGCTGAAGGCCCTGCTGAGGGAACGCCGGGTCGGCACCCTCACCGTCAAGAAGCGGGGCTCGGCGGTCGAGCCGGAGGAACTCCGCAAGAAGGTCAAGCCGCAGGGCCCGCACGCGGCCACGGTGTTCCTGACCCGGGTGGCGGGGGCACCGGCGATGCTCATCGGCCATCCCGCGTAGCCGACAGCGATCGACAGTCCGTCAGGACTGCTCCGCCGCGCGCCGCAGCAGCAGTTCCCGTTCCCGCTCGTTCCGCGTCAGCGACGCCGCCCGTTCGAACTCGGCCCGGGCCTCCGCCGTTCGGCCCAGACGGGAGAGCAGGTCGGCCCGGACGCTGGGGAGCAGGTGGTAGTCGCGCAGCGCGGGGTCACCGCTCAGGGCGTCGACGATGGGCAGGGCCTCGGACGGGCCCTCGGCCATCGAGACGGCCACCGCGCGGTTCAGTTCCACGACCGGGGAGGGTGAACGGGCGGCCAGGAGGCCGTACAGGACGGCGATGCGGGCCCAGTCGGTCTCCTCGTAGGTGTAGGCGTGCGCGTGGCAGGCGGCGATGGCGCCTTGCAGGAGGTACGGGCCCGGGGCGCCCGAGGAGGCGGCCTCGGCTCTGCCCAGCGCGGCGACGCCGCGGGCGATGAGCATGCGGTTCCACCGGGCGCGGTTCTGTTCCTTGAGGAGTACGGGTTCGCCCGAGGGTCCGGTCCGGGCCGCCGTGCGGGACGCCTGGAACTCCAGGAGCGCGGTCAGGCCGTGGACCTCGGGTTCCTTCGGCATGAGGGACGAGAGCACCCGGGCCAGGCGCAGGGCGTCCTCGCACAGGGACGGCCGGAGCCAGTCGTCGCCGGCCGTGGCGGCGTAGCCCTCGTTGAAGATGAGGTAGATGACATCGAGGACCGAGCCGAGACGGGCCTCGCGGTCGGGGCCGTAGGGCACCTCGAAGGCGATGTTCCCTGTGGCCAGCGTGCGTTTGGCGCGGACGATGCGCTGCGCGACGGTCGGTTCCGGGACCAGGAAGGCACGGGCGATCTCGGCCGTGGTGAGGCCGCCGAGGAGGCGCAGGGTGAGAGCGGTGCGGGCCTCGGTGGACAGCACCGGGTGGCAGGCGGTGAAGACCAGGCGCAGCAGGTCGTCGTCGATGTCGTCAGGGTCATGGAGGACCGCGGGCTCCTCCGGGGGAGACGCGGCCGACAGGTCGCGGCCGATCTCCGCGAGCTTGCGGGCGTAGTTCTCCCGGCGGCGGACCAGGTCGACGGCGCGGTTGCGGGCGGTGGCCATGAGCCAGGCGCCCGGGTTGTCGGGCACGCCGTCCCGCGGCCACTGCTCCAGCGCGGCGACCAGGGCGTCCTGCGCGAGTTCCTCGGCGATGCCGACGTCCCGGACGATCCGGGTGACGCCGGCGATGATGCGGGGCGACTCGATGCGGAAGACCGTTTCGATGGCCGTGCCGGTGCCGCTCGGGTCCGGGGTGGGCTGCGCTGTCACAGCCCACCATCAGACACCCTCGGCGGCACCCGGCCAAGCAGCGCCGGTCAGTCCTCGGCGATCTGCCGGACCTCGGCGGTGATCGTCCAGTAGTCCTCGTGCGTGGACAGGAACCGCTTGGTCCACTCGATCGCCTCGGCCTTGTCCTTGCACTGGCTGATCGAGTAGCCGCCGATGACCTCCTTGGACTCGGTGAACGGCCCGTCGGTGACGGAGAGCCGCCCGCCCTCCCAGGTCACCCGGCTGCCGTCCGAGGTCGGGGTGAGCCCGGCCGTGTCGAGCATGACCCCGGCCTTGGTGATCTCCTCCAGGAGGGCGCCCATCCGCTCCATGAGCTCGGGGCTCGGGCCCTCGGCGGGGGCGTTCTTCTCGTCGACGCGGATCAGGGTGAGAAAGCGCGGCATGGTGACTCCTCGGGGTCCCCGGAGCGGGATCTCTTCCCGCTCTCACCCCTGCGTCGATCGGGAGGTCCCGGGATCGACACGGTCGCCGCGTTTTCTTCGAGATTCTTTTTCCGGTTCTTCGAGATTCTTTCCGGATCCCTTCCCGGGGCGCGTTCACGCAGGTCAGCGCAGCGACTCCCACAGCTTCTCCGCCTTCGGCTCCTCGGCCACCACCCGGTTGGGGTCCGACGGTGCCCGCACCACCGGCATCGTCACCGTCCGCACCTCGCTCGCCGACAGGCCCCGCAGGCTCTGTCCGAGCCGGGTCAGATCGGTCAGGGAGTCCAGGCCGGTGTCGGTGGTGAGGCCGGCGGTCACCGCGTCGGCGACCCGGTACAGCTTCGCCGGGTCGGTGAGCAGGTTCTGTGCGGCGATCTGTTCCAGCAGCGCCTTCACCAGCGTCTGCTGGAGGCCGATACGGCCGAGGTCGCTGCCGTCGCCGATGCCGTGCCGCGTGCGGGCCAGGGCGAGGGCCCGGGCGCCGTCCAGATGGTGGGTGCCCGCCTTCAGACGCAGATGACTGTGGTCGTCGGCGATGTCCTCCTCGGTGGTGACGGTGACACCGCCGAGCGCGTCCACCAGCTCCTCGAAGCCGGAGAAGTCGACCTCGATGTAGTGGTCCATGCGGACGCCGGTGAGCGACTCGACGGTCTTCACGGCACAGACCGGACCGCCCACCGCGTACGCGCTGTTGAACATGGAGTTGTAGGCCACCGTCGTCGAACCTCCGGACGAGCGGGGGCAGGACGGGCGGGTGACCAGGGTGTCGCGCGGGATGCTCACCACCGTCGCGCTGGTCCGCCCGGCGTCGAGGTGGACGACCATCGCCGTGTCGGAGCGGGCGCCCGTGCTGTCGCCGCCGCCGATCCTCTGGTTCTGCTCGCCGCTGCGCGAGTCGGAGCCCAGGACCAGGATGTTGAGCGCGCCGCTGGGCAGGGCGGACGCCGAGGGCGACGGTGCGGTCACCGGCCTCGGCGGGCGGTTGTCGCCCAGCGCGTTGTCGATGTCGACGCTCTTGATGTTGCTGTCGAGATGCCAGTAGGCCCAGCCCGCCGCCGCGGCGGCCAGCATCAGCAGGGCCGTCAGGGTCAGGCCGGCTGTCCGCAGCGCGCTCGACCGCCGGCCCGTGCCGCTGCTCTCGTCCCCGTTCGCCTCGTGTCCCGTCACGGCAGGAACGTAAGTCCGAATTATTACGGGCAGGGTCCCCGACGCGCCTTTTCTTCGGAAATTCTCAGACTTCGAGGGCCAGTTCGCCTTCCGTTGCGACTGCCCGGCTCGGCTCGACGATGGCCGCCGAAAGTTTCGGTGGTGTAACCGATTGGCTTCGGAGGGGTGCGGAGACGCCCGTGCCGCCCGTCAATACGTCAACTTCCGGCCAGGGGTGCCGCCGTGCTGCTGCGCACCACCAGGCTCGTCGCCAGCTCGACCCGGGTCGCCGCCGGGGTGCCCTCCTCGCGGCCGAGGTCCAGGACCAGCTTGGCCGCCGCCTCGGCCATCTCCGTCAGCGGCTGCCGTACGGTCGTCAGCGGCGGCCCGACCAGGGGCGCCACCGGCAGGTCGTCGAACCCGACCACGCTCAGGTCCTCGGGGATGCGCAGCCCCAGTTCGCGCGCGGCCTCGTACAGCCCGAGTGCCTGGAGGTCGTTCCCGGCGAAGACGGCGGTCGGCCGGTCCGGGCGGCGCAGCAGCTCCAGGCCCCGCCGGTAGCCGGCCTCGTGATGGAAGTCGCCGTCCGCGATCAGCCCGGGGTCCACCGGCAGCCCGGCCGTCTCCAGGGCGGCCCGGTAGCCGTCGACCCGGGCGCGGCTGCACATCATCTGCGAGGGCCCGGTGATCGCGCCGATCCTGCGGTGCCCCAGCTCGACCAGGTGCCGGGTGGCCGCGAGACCGCCCTGCCAGTTGGTCGCGCCGATCGACGGCACGTCGGCGCCCGGGTCGCCCGCCGGGTCCATCACCACGAACGGGATGGAGCGGCTGGTCAGCAGCGCCCGCTGGGACGCGTCGAGCCCGGACAGCACCAGGACGACGCCGTGCGGGCGGCGCGCGGCGACCTGGTCGGCCCAGGTCCGCCCGGGGGTGAGCCGCCCGGCGCTCTCCGACAGCACCACGCTCAGCCCGGCGTCCCGGGCCACGTTCTCCACACCCCGGATGACCTCCATCGCCCAGGCGCTCTCCAACTCGTGGAAGACCAGGTCGATCAGGGGCGATCGGGTCGCCTCGGCGCGGCGGCGCCGGTAGCCGTGGGCGCGCAGCAGGTCCTCGACCCGGGCCCGGGTGGCGGGGGCGACATCGGCCCGGCCGTTCAGGACCTTCGAAACAGTCGGCGCCGACACACCGGCCTCGCGGGCGATCTCGGCGAGCGTCGCGGTCTGCGCGGTGCGCCCCTGCGTCCGGGTTTGCGTCCGGCTTTCAACGGGCTCCGGGGAAGTCATGGCGGCGATCGTAACCCTGCGGGCCCCCTTGACGAAGTCCTCTCGGCGCCATAGGTTCCCGGAACATTCGGAGTGCATAGCGAAACATTCGTGAATACGCTCGTGAGAAACGCTCCAGCACCGTTCGTGAGAGGGCCGTCCGTCCACCCGACAGGAGCTTCATGACCACCGCGCCCTGGCGTGACCCCGCGCTGCCCGCCGCCGTCCGCGTCGACGACCTGCTCTCCCGGATGACCCTGGAGGAGAAGACCGCCCAGCTGTACGGCGTGTGGGTGGGCGCCTCGACGGACGGCGACGGAGTCGCGCCCCATCAGCACGACATGACCGTCGACTACTCCGACGAGGCATGGGACGAGCTGATCACGCGCGGCCTGGGCCAGCTCACGCGCTCCTTCGGCACCGCCCCGGTGGACCCGGCGCTCGGCGTGCGTGCCCTGGCCCGCGCCCAGCGCCGTATCACCGAGGCCGGCCGCTTCGGCATCCCGGCGATCGCGCACGAGGAGTGCCTGGCCGGCTTCACCGCCTGGCAGGCCACGGCCTACCCGGTTCCGCTGGCCTGGGGCGCGACCTGGGATCCCCCGGTGGTCGAGGAGATGGCCCGCCGGATCGGCGACGACCTGCGCTCGGCCGGCGTCCACCAGGGCCTCGCGCCCGTACTGGACGTCGTACGCGATCCGCGCTGGGGCCGGGTGGAGGAGACCATCGGCGAGGACCCGTACCTGGTCGGCACGGTCGGCTCGGCCTATGTGCGGGGCCTGGAGTCGGCCGGGGTGGTCGCCACGCTCAAGCACTTCGCCGGGTACGCCTCCTCGGCGGGCGCCCGCAATCTGGCACCGGTGCGGGCCGGTGTCCGCGAGTTCGCGGACGTCACGCTCCCGCCCTTCGAGATGGCGCTGCGCGAGGGCGGGGCGCGCTCGGTGATGGCCGCCTACACCGAGCGGGACGGCGTCCCGGCCTCGGCGGACCCCGACCTGCTGACGGGGCTCCTGCGCGAGGAGTGGGGCTTCACCGGCACGGTCGTCGCCGACTACTTCGGCATCGGATTCCTGCAGACCCTGCACCGCGTCGCCGGCACCCCGGGCGAGGCGGCCCACGCGGCCCTGGAGGCCGGCATCGATGTCGAACTGCCCACCCTCAAGTGCTACGGCGATCCGCTGCCGGCCGCCGTCCGCGCGGGCCGGGTGCCCGAGGAACTCGTGGACCGCGCGGCCCGCCGCGTCCTGCTCCAGAAGTGCGAACTGGGCCTGCTGGAAGAGGACTGGACCCCGGAGCCGGCCACCGAGGTGAACCTGGACTCCACGGGCAACCGGATCCTGGCCCGTCGCCTGGCCGAGGAGTCGGTGGTGCTGCTCGACAACCCCGACGGCCTGCTCCCGCTGGCCCCCGACACCCGGATCGCGGTGGTCGGCCCCCGGGCCGCCGACGCCCTGGCCATGCTGGGCTGCTACTCCTTCCCGTCCCACGTCCTCACCCACCACCCCGAGGTGCCGACCGGCATCGAGATCCCGACCGTCCTCGACGCCCTGCGCACCGAACTCCCCGACGCCAAGGTGACGTTCGCGCAAGGGTGCGAGGTGACCGGCCCGGACACCTCGGGCTTCGAGGAGGCCGTCGCCCGCACCGCCGAGGCGGACGTGTGCGTGGCGGTCCTCGGCGACCGGGCGGGCCTGTTCGGCCGGGGCACCTCGGGCGAGGGCTGTGACGCGGCGGACCTCGGCCTGCCCGGCGCCCAGGGCGAGTTGCTGGACGCGCTGATCGCCACCGGGGTACCCGTGGTCCTGGTGCTGCTGACCGGCCGGCCGTACGCCCTCGGCCGCTGGCACGGACGCCTGGGAGCCGCCGTCCAGGCCTTCTTCCCGGGGGAGGAGGGCGGCCCGGCGGTCGCGGGCGTGCTGTCGGGCCGCGTGAACCCGTCGGGCCGGCTCCCCGTGAGCGTCCCGCAGGTACCGGGCGGCCAGCCCTGGACGTATCTCCAGCCGCCCCTCGGCCTCGCGGGCGAGGTCAGCAACCTCGACCCGACCCCGCTGTACGCCTTCGGCCACGGCCGCTCGTACACGACGTTCGCCTGGGAGGACGGCACGGGCGGGGAGGAGCCGGCCGAGATCGGCACGGACGGCTCGTACGACGTGTCGGTGACCGTCCGCAACACCGGCGAGCGCGAGGGCGCGGAGGTGGTGCAGCTGTATCTGCACGACCCGGTGGCGTCCGTGACCCGCCCGGACATGCGGCTGGTCGGCTACCAGCGGGTGACGGCGGCCCCGGGCGAGGCGGTCCGGGTGACGTTCCGCTTCCACGCGGACCTGTCGTCCTTCACCGACCGCGCGGGCCGCCGGGTGGTCGAGCCGGGCGCCCTGGAACTGCGGCTGGCGGCATCGAGCGCGGACGTACGGCACACCGCGCGCATCGCTCTCACGGGCCCGGTCCGGGTGCTCGGCACCGACCGGCGGCTGCGCTGCGACACGGAGGTCGGCGGCGTGGAGTGACCGGCCCGGTCAGTCCACGCCCAGCGACTCGAACCGCCACCGGTGCACCGCCCGGGTCACCAGCTCCCCGTCCGGCTCCGGCAGTTCCGGCAGCTCGGCATCGTAGGGGGCGTCCCACCAGGTGAGGACGAGGACCCGGTCCTGGGGAGCGCGCAGGGTCTCCCGGCGCAGCGGCTCGCGGGACAGCTCCTGGGCGCGTGCCCAGGCCAGCAGGTCCTCGCCGCGCCCGGCCACGGCCCGCGCCTCCCACATCAGGGCGACCGTCACGGGTAGAGGTTCTCCTTGCTGACCTCGTGCACATGGTCGTGGCCATGGTGGTGGTCGCCGGCGTGGTTGCCCGGCACATGAGGCTCCGTCACCGGCAGTGAGGAGTCGGCCGGCAGGTCCCAGCTCGACGCGGCCCGGTTCCGGGCGACCATCTCGGCGCCGAGGGCTGCGACCATCGCCCCGTTGTCCGTGCACAGCTTGGGCCGCGGTACCCGCAGCCGGATCCCGGCGGCCTCGCAGCGCTCCTGGGCGAGGGCGCGCAGCCGGGAGTTGGCGGCCACACCGCCGCCGATCATCAGATGGTCGACGCCCTCGTCCTTGCAGGCCCGGACGGCCTTGCGGGTCAGCACGTCCACGACCGCCTCCTGGAAGGAGGCCGACACGTCACGCACCGGGACCTCCTCCCCGACCGCCCGCTTGGCCTCGATCCAGCGGGCCACGGCCGTCTTCAGGCCCGAGAAGGAGAAGTCGTAGGCCGGATCGCGG
The DNA here is from genome assembly GCF_053643595.1 of Streptomyces sp. NPDC055506. Taxonomy (NCBI): domain Bacteria; kingdom Bacillati; phylum Actinomycetota; class Actinomycetes; order Kitasatosporales; family Streptomycetaceae; genus Streptomyces; species Streptomyces sp. NPDC055506. Next base: position 25,187 of record NZ_JBSHKH010000067.1, read on the forward strand.
GGGCCGGTCAAACCGCGCGGGAACGCGATGGCGTTCGGGTCGCCCTCCCGCGCGTACCGGTCGATGACCGGCCCGCCCGGGAAGCCCAGGTTCAGCACGCGTGCGATCTTGTCGAAGGCCTCGCCGGCCGCGTCGTCGATGGTCGCGCCCATCGGGCGGACGTCGGAGGTGATGTCCGAGGAGAGCAGCAGCGAGGAGTGGCCGCCGGAGACCAGCAGCGCCATGGTCGGCTCGGGCAGCGGGCCGTGCTCCAGCTGGTCCACGCAGATGTGCGAGGCGAGGTGGTTGACGCCGTACAGGGGCTTGCCGAGCGCGTACGCGTAGGCCTTCGCCGCCGAGACGCCGACCAGCAGGGCACCGGCGAGGCCGGGACCGGCCGTGACGGCGATGCCGTCGAGGTCGCGGGCGCTGACCCCCGCCTCCTTCAGCGCGCGGTCGATGGTGGGGACCATCGCCTCCAAGTGGGCGCGGCTCGCGACCTCCGGGACGACCCCGCCGAAGCGGGCGTGCTCGTCGACGCTGGAGGCGATGGCGTCGGCCAGCAGGGTGGTGCCGCGGACGATGCCGACGCCGGTCTCGTCGCAGGATGTCTCGATGCCCAGGACGAGCGGTTCGTCAGCCATTGATCTCGGTTCCTTGTACGGAAGTTGAAGGGTCGGTGAGTCGCATCACCAGGGCGTCCACGTTCCCGGGCTGGTAGTAGCCGCGGCGGAAGCCGATGGGCTCGAAGCCGAAGCGCTCGTAGAGCTTCTGCGCGCGGACGTTGTCGACGCGGCACTCCAGCATCACCTCGGCGCACTCGAAGGCCGTCGCCGCGCGCAGCAGCTCCGCCAGCAGCAGCCCGCCGAGGCCGGTGCCCCACAGGTCCCGGGCGACGGCGATGGTCTGGACGTCGCCCTGCTCACCAGTGGCGACCAGTCCGGCGTACCCGGTGATCCGCCCGCCGGCCTCGGCGACCACATACCGCCGGGTCGCCTCCGGCCCGCGCGAGTGGGCCAGTTCGGACCAGAACATGCCACGCGACCAGGCGTCCTCGGGGAACAGGTCCCGTTCCAGTTCCAGCACGGGGTCGATGTCCCACCAGCGCATCTCACGCAGCGCACACATCACGGGTTCGGTCACTTGGGGGTGACCACCTTGTAGTTCTTGGGGACCTGGGCATCCGGGCGGCGCAGATACAGCGGCCGGGGCGCGGGGAACTCCTCGCCCGCCGCCAGCTTCTCGGCGGCCAGCCGGGCGAGGGCGGCGGCGGACACGTGCTCCGGCTCGTGCGCCTTGGGGAAGGTGTCCGGGTAGAGCAGCGCGCCGGCGCCGACCGCGGGCAGGCCCTTGACCTGCTCGGCGATGTCGGCGGGCCGGTCGACGGCCGGGTCGGTGAGGCGGGTGCGGGAGTCGGCGTAGCGCGCCCAGTACACCTCCTTGCGGCGGGCGTCGGTGGCCACGACGAACGGGCCCCCGAGGTCGGCGGCGAAGGCGAGGCCGTCCAGCGTGCACAGACCGTGGACGGGGACGCCGAGCGCCAGCCCGAAGGTCTCGGCGGTCATCAGCCCGACCCGCAGCCCGGTGTACGGGCCCGGACCGATGCCGGCGACGATCCCGGTGACGGCGTCCAGCTTCAGACCGGCCTCGGCGAGCACCCGGTCGATCGCCGGCAGCAACAGTTCCCCGTGCCGCCGCGCGTCCACCTGGCTGGACGAGGCGATGACGTCGCGGCCGTCGTGCAGCGCGACGGTGACGGCGGGTGTGGCGGTATCCAGAGCGAGCAAGAGCACGCAAACAGCCTACGGCTCCTCGGGGCCCTAGTCGGACGTACCGCCGTCCGCCCGTCCTTCGCGAGCCGGGCACCGTCCGACACGGCCCCCGGCCCCGGCACGGCCGCACCTGCCGGGCCGTCACCTGCTGCTACCGTCACCTACCGTCACGGCAGGGACGTACGACGCGGAGGTGGCCGCCGGTGGCAGTCAGCAGCTCGGGAATCGTGGCCGGGCTCACCGCCGCGGCGCTCGCGACGGTCGGCTACCTGGCCTACCAGGCGTCGGCGACCGCCCCGGCCGGTCCCGGCAGGCCCCAGGCGGGCGCCTCGCCGAAGGCCGGCGCCTCGAAGGCACCCAGGGCGAAGAAGGACCCCTCCGCACTGCCCGCGGGCTCCGGCCAGGGCGCCCGGGTCGTGTACTCCCTGGGCGGCGACCGGGTCTGGCTGGTCGGCACGGACGAGGTGGTCACACGCACGTTCGAGGTCGACCCGAGCGCGGTGGATCCGGCCCCGGGCAGCTACTCGGTGACCTCCCGCTCGAACGCGATCACCGGCTCCGACGGCATCCCCGTCGAGCACGTCGTGCGCTTCACCAGCGTGGACGGCGTGGTCATCGGCTTCAGCGCGGCCGTGCCCGGCTCGACCGCCACCCCCGACCCGAAGGTCCGCACGGGCGGCATCCGCGAGTCACGCGTGAACGGCGACGCGATGTGGACGTTCGCGACGATCGGCCGCAAGGTCGTCGTGGTCCGCTAGGCCGCTTCGCGGTGTTGCGGGGCTCGCTCCGAGAACTCCGGCTCGGGAGCGCGCGGGGGTGTGGAGACCAGGGCCGCCGCCTCGCCGGCCATCAGCAGGTCGCGCATGGACACCCCGGCGACCGCGAACGGCTGCGGCTGCCCCTTGCTCTCTGTAGCCGACATGGACGCCTCCCGAAGGGCCGGGGCAACGAAGTTAGGTTCACCTAACTACGGACTGGATACCATGTGACCACGCACAAGACGCCGAACGCAACATCTTGCCGACGTCTTGTCGGAACGTTCATCAAAAGACCGCACACCACGACGTACCCGGATCAGGACGTACCCGGCTCACGAACTCACGCGGCGAGCACGCTCAGGTCCGCCGATGCCCAGCGTTCGCCCACTCCGGTGATCGTCATCTGCCGGACCTCGTCGGTCGTGTCGCCCACCGCGCGGTGGATGACGACCTGGAGCCGGTCCTCGGTCAGCTCCTCGACCTTGCCCTCGCCCCACTCCACGACCATCACGGACTCGGGCAGCGAGACATCGAGGTCGAGGTCCTCCATCTCGTCGAGACCGCCGGAGAGCCGGTAGGCGTCGACATGGACCAGCGGCGGCCCGTCGCCCAGCGAGGGATGCACGCGGGCGATCACGAAGGTCGGCGAGGTGACGGCCCCGCGCACACCGAGCCCCTCCCCCAGCCCACGGGTCAGTGTCGTCTTGCCCGCGCCGAGCTCTCCGCTGAGCATCACCAGGTCACCCGCGCGCAGCAGTTTCGCGAGCCGGCGGCCCAGCTCCCGCATCTGCTCGGGGGACGTGACGGTGATCTGGACGGATCCGGGCTCAGCCGGGCTGTGCGGTGCTGGTGCTTCCATAGCCCTTCACGGTAGCCCCTGCGGGCACGGCACCCGTGCGGGTGAGCAGGTCGGCGAGGCGGTCGGTGACCACTTCCGGGTGCTCCAGCATGACCAGATGCCCGGCGTCCGGCACCAGCACCAGCTCGGCGTCCGGCAGCAGATCGGCGATCGCCTCGCTGTGCTCACTCGGCGTGACCAGGTCCTGCACTCCGGCCAGGACGAGCACCGGCATGTCGGCGAAGCACCCGAGCGCCTCGGTCTTGTCGTGGTCGTTGAACGCCGGGTAGTACTCGGCGACCACGTCGATCGGTGTGCTCTCGATCATCCGCTCGGCGAACCGGGCGACGGCCGGATCGACGTCCCGGGACGCGAAGGAGTACCGCTTGATGATCCCGGCGAACAGGTCCGCGGTGGCCCGGCGCCCCTTCTCCACCAGGTCGGCCCGCTGCCCCAGTGCCTTCAGCACACCGGGCAGCACCCGCCGCACCGCGTTGACCCCGGCGACCGGAAGCCCGTAGTTGACCTCGCCGAGCCGCCCCGACGACGTCCCCACGAAGGCGACCCCGACGACCCGCTCGCTGATCAGCTCGGGGTACTGGTCGGCCAGCGCCATCATCGTCATGCCGCCCATCGAGTGGCCGACCAGCACGATCGGCCCCTCGGGGGCGGCCGCGTCGATGACGGCCTTGAGGTCGCGGCCCAGCTGCTCGATGGTGACCGGCTCGTCGTCCCGCCCCTGCGCCACGCCCCGCGCGGACCGGCCGTGGCTGCGCTGGTCCCAGTGCACGGTCCGGACGACGCCGCGCAGCGCGGCCCGCTGGAAGTGCCAGGAGTCCTGGCTCAGGCAGTAGCCGTGGCTGAAGACGACGGTGACGGGAGCGGGTGCCTTGCGGCCGAAGAGCCGTCGGCGGCGCGGGCCGATCGCGGCGGGCGCTGCCTCCGGGTCGATGTCGTCGACCTCGTAGTACAGCTCCGTGCCGTCGTCGGCGAACGCCTTGCCGGGCATGCCGCGCAGCGAGCCGTAGGGTCCCGCCGAGTCCAGGGCGAGCCGGGCCTTCTGGCGCATGCCCCGGCCGACCGTCATCCGTTCCAGGGCGACACCGGCGGCCGCGCCCGCGGCCACCACGCCTATCGCGACGCCCGCGATGCCGGTCGCCCGGCGCCAGCCTCCCGCCGCCCCCGCGGCGGAGGCCGCGACGGCCGCGGAGGCTGCGTTCGCGACGGCCTCCGCACTGCTCTCGCTCACGTACCGCTCCTCTTCGCCGGGTTGCTGATCAGGTGACTTGCTGGGTCGGATGGTGCTGGTGTTGCCAGAGTGCCCGTTGTTTCTCGCGTGACGGCCACCCTGTGCGAGTTACCCGTCCTGTTCCTCATTCACATAGACGCGAGGAACGCGCGTTCCGATCCGCGTCACGATCTCGTATGCGATGGTTCCGGCCGCCTGGGCCCAGTCCTCGGCGGTGGGCTCGCCGCGGTCCCCGGGTCCGAAGAGCACCGCCTCGGCGCCCGCCGCGGGCGTGTCGCCGCCCAGATCCACCACGAACTGGTCCATGGCGACCCGTCCCGCGATCGTGCGCCACTTGCCCTCGACCAGGACCGGTCCGGCGGAGGAGGCGTGCCGAGGGATGCCGTCCGCGTAGCCCAGCGGGACGAGGCCGAGGGTGGTCTCGCCGGGGGTCACGTACCGGTGGCCGTAGCTGACCCCGTGCCCGCCCGGTACGTGCTTGACCAGGGCGAGCGAGGCGGACAGCGTCATCACCGGGCGCAGCCCGAAGTCGGCCGGGGTGCCGAGCTCGGGGCTGGGCGAGATGCCGTAGGTGGCGATGCCGGTGCGGACCAGGTCGAAGTGGCTCTCGGGGAGGGTGAGCGTGGCCGGCGAGTTGGCGATGTGCCGGACCTCGGGCCGGGCGCCCCGCTCCTCGGCGTACGCGACCATCTCCCGGAACAGGGCGAGCTGGGCGGCGATGGAGGGATGGCCGGGCTCGTCGGCGCAGGCGAGGTGCGACCACAGTCCCGTGATGCGCAGGAGTCCCTCGGCCTCGGCGCGCAGGGCCGCCTGGACGAGTCCGGCCCAGTCGTCACCGGGCTGGCAGCCGTTGCGCCCGAGGCCGGTGTCGGCCTTGAGCTGCACCCGCGCGGGCCGACCGGCGAGCCGGGCCGCAGCGGTGACCTCGTCCAGGGCCCACATCGCGCTGACGGACACGTCGAGGTCGGCCTCGATCGCCTCGCGCCAGGGCCCGCCGGGCGTCCACAGCCAGCACATGACGCGGCCGGGCAGCCCAGCGGCCCGCAGGGCGAGGGCCTCCTCGGGCGTGGCGGTGCCCAGCCAGTCCGCCCCGGCGGCGACGGCGGCACGCGCGCACGGCACAGCCCCGTGGCCGTACGCCTCGGACTTCACCACGGCCATCAGGGCCGCGCCCGGCGCGTGGGCACGCAGGGCCCGCACATTGGCCCGCAGGGCGGCCAGGTCGATCTCGGCGCGGGCCCGCGAGGGCGCGGTCCGCGGGGCTGTTCTCTCGCTCATCGCGAACAGTGTCTCAGAGCGGCCTGACACTCCAGGGGCAGCGGCTCCCTCGGTAGGTCGCCTCCGCACCCGACATCACCGCTCAGCCCCATCCCAGCCGGTCCGGCGCTTGAGGACGAGGCCGTTCAGGCCGAAAGCGGGGGCCTGGGGGCGGCAGCCCCCAGATACGGGACGGGAAGGGGCGGAGGGGGCGACCCACCACCACAGCAGCCCTCACCCGCCCGCACACAGACCACTCCCTCAGCCGATGACATTCCGCCACGCCACCGGAACCGCGTCCGCCACATCATGCGCCCCCACCGGCGCCCCATCCGCCGCCAGCCTCCCGGCGAGCCCATGCACATACGCCCCGACACTCCCCGCGTCCACCGCACAGAGCCCCGCCGCCAGCAACGACCCCGCCAGCCCCGACAACACGTCCCCGCTCCCCGCCGTGGCCAGCCAGGACGTCCCCGTCGGATTCACCCGCACCGCCCCGCCCCCCGAGTCGGCGACCAGCGTCGTGGACCCCTTCAGCAGCACGGTCGCCCCGTACCGCCCCGCCAGCTCCCGCACCGCCGCCAGCCGGGCCCCCTCGACCTCACCCCGCTCCACGCCGAGCAGCGCCGCGGCCTCCCCCGCATGCGGCGTCATCAGCGTCGGCGCCCGCCGCGCTCGTACGGCCGTCGCGTCGGCCAGTCGCAGCCCGTCCGCGTCGATCAGCACCGGCACGTCCGCCGCCAGCACCTCCCCCACCGTCGCCGCGTCGTCCCCGGCCCCCGGCCCCACGACCCACGCCTGCACCCGCCCGGCGTGCTTCGGCCCCTGGTCCGACACGAGCGTCTCGGGAAACCGCGCGATGACGGCGTCCCCGGCCGGCCCGACGTAGCGCACCGCACCGGCCCCGCCGCGCAGCGCTCCCGAGACGGCGAGTACGGCGGCGCCCGGGTAGCGCGCGGACCCGGCGGCGATCCCGACGACACCCCTCCGGTACTTGTCGCTCTCGGCCCGGGGCACCGGCAGCAGCCGCGCCACGTCCGCGTGCTGCAACGCCTCCAGCTCCGGCTCGACCGGCAGCTCGAGGCCGATGTCGACCAGCCGCACCGAACCGGCGTACTCCCGCGCCGGATCGATCAGCAGGCCCGGCTTGTGCGTCCCGAACGTCACCGTCAGATCGGCCCGGACCGCGACGCCGCGCACCTGCCCGGTGTCGACATCGACCCCGCTCGGCAGATCGACGGCGACCACGGCGCCCCGCGCCCGCCCGGCGGCGGCGGCCAGCGGCACGGCGTCCGGCCGCAGCCCGCCCTTCCCGCCGATCCCGACGATGCCGTCGAGGACCAGATCCGCCCGCTCGATCAACTCCTCGACGGAAGCGCCGCCCACGGCCCCACCGGCTTCCACGACCCGCCCACCGGCCCGCCGCAACGCCGCGAGCCCCGCCGCGTGCGCTCGCTCCGGCGCGAGCAGCACGGCGGTGACCCCGGCGCCGCGCCGGGCCAGCCGGGCCCCGGCGAACAGCGCGTCACCGCCGTTGTCACCGCTCCCGACCAGCAGCACGACCCGGCTGCCGTACACCCGCCCGAGCAGATCGGCGCAGGCGGCGGCGAGCCCGGCGGCGGCGCGTTGCATCAGCGCCCCCTCCGGCAGCCGCGCCATCAGCTCCCGTTCGGCGGTCCTGACCGTCTCCACGCTGTACGCACTCCGCATGCGGTCGAGTTTCCCGTACGACCGCCCGGCCACTCCCGCACAAGTCGCGCGACCACGAACCGTGTCGCCACCCGCGCGCCTCCGCACCGTCCAACTCCCCGCCACGTCACACCCATTGACGCTTTGCCGCCCCTTTGCCAGACTCACCGGCCGTGCCGCGCAGAAAGCGCTTGCACACCCCCCACGTCCGACGAAACCGAGGCCCCCATGGGACGCAGATCCGCCTTCCTGGCCGCCGCCGGCGCCACCGCCCTCCTCACTGCGGCCGGCACCCTGACCGCCCCCGCCACGGCCGCCCCCACGCGAGCACTGGCCTGCGGAGACGGCTCCTACCAGGCCGAGGCCGTGCAGAACGGCGGCAACTGGACCGCCCGGCGCGGCAGCAGCACGGTCTACACCGGCACCGACATGCGCGCGGCGGTCCAGGCGGCCGTCAACAGCCTCACCGCGGGCCGCACTTCCAAGGAGCGGGTCGTGGTCCGCGGCTCGGGTTCGATATCGGCGGGCTCGCGCATTTCCCTCCCGAGCTACACCGTCCTCGACGTCTGCGGCACCATCGACGTCACCGGCAGCGGCTCGGGCGACCAGGCACCGGTCTACTCCCGCGGCACCCGCGACATCGAGGTGCAGAACCTCAAGCTCACCGGCGCCCCGCTCTACGGCATCTTCCTGCGCAACGTCCAGAACGCGGTGCTCGGCCAGATCGACATGCGTCTCTCCCGCGGCCTGGGCGTCCGTATCGACAACCGCGGCGACACCAGCCAGTGGACGCGCAACGTCCGCATCGACAACGTCTACGTCTCCGGCGCGTCCAGCCACGCCGTCGAGACCTACGGCGTCGACGGCCTCACCATCGGCACGGTCACCGCCCGCAACGTGGGAGAGTCCGGCCTGCTGCTCAACCAGACCATCAACGCCAACGTCACCAAGGTCGACGCGGAGAACGCCGGCACCGGCACCGGCTACGCCGCCTTCCGCATGGCCAACCGCAACGGCCGGGTCGGCAGCGGCTACCCGACCAACATCCGCGTCGGCGAGGTCATCGCACGCGGCGGCGGACGTGGCGTGTTCTGCGTCTCGGAGAGCGGCGGGGCGACGATCAACAAGGTGACGCTCTCCGGCACCGGCAACAACTCGGTCCTGATCGAGAACTGCTACAACGTCAATCTGGCGGCCCAGAGCGGCACGATCACGGGCGGCGGCGAACTGCGCCTGGCCGCCCGCTCGGAGTTCCCGAACAACAAGGACATCACCGTCCAGAACCTGACGGTCACCAACTCGGCCATCAGGGAAAGCCCGTGCGGCGAGAACACGACGTTCCGCAACATCACACGGGTGAACACCAGCCAGTCGATCTGCTGAAGCCCGCCGGCTGAGCCCTCGCCCTCACCCGGCGGGGGCTTCGTCACTCAGGCGGCTCAGCGCCCGCATGGCATCGCGTTCGACGCGCGCGATGCCGAAGAGGATGCCGCCCGCCCGGACGAGGCACTCCTCATCGCCCGACTCGCCGGCTTCGCTGATCAGAGCGGCGACATCGGACCACAGGCCGGCCGCCTCGGCGTAGAGCCGGTGCCCGGTCCACAGAGGGCCACTGTCGAGCAACTCGGCGCACTCGGCCAGGAAGTCGCGGTAGAGGTTGCGGAACAGGGCTCCGCCGGTGCCGGCCCGTTCCATCAGGAGGGCGGCCTGCGGCAGGTCGCGCCGCGGTTCGTCGGTGCGTCCGAGCCAGGTGGGTACGAGCTTCCCGGCCTTCTCGATGCCCCGGTGGCCGAGGTTGGCGATGGGCGGGGCGAGGAAGGCGTCCGCGCAGGCACGGATGGCGGGGACGATCCGGTCCCGCAGAACAGGCGGCTTCTTGGGAACGGTGAGGGTGAAGGACCGGTGCCGGGCGGTCATCGGCCCGCGTGCGGCCCTGGCCCGGGCGAGACCATCGAGACCGGTGGACACGGCGCCGCCCTGCTGCACGGTGTCCACCAGGTGGGCATCCCGCTCGTCGTAGCCGTACAGGGCGACGACATGGCCGCCGAAGTGCACCTTCGAGGTGAAGTAGTCCAGGTGGTAGCTGTCGAGTTGCAGCCCGACGGGACGCCCGGTGTCGATGGCCGCCGCCACGTTCTCCCACCCCTTGCGGGCGGACCCGGTCTCCCGCACCACGAGCTCCAGATCGAGCCTGTCGGCCAGGTTCCTGGTGAGCTCGAAGGGCTTGACCCGCCCGCCGAGGAACGGGAAGTCCATGTTCTTGCTGTCCCAGTAGACGAAGGACAGACCTGCGCCGAGACCGAAGAGCATGGGCTCGGAGAGATCGAGTCCCTGGTGCCGCAGCAGCACTCCGAGAGCTGTGGTCTCGCAGTGCTGTCCGCCGCGGGTGTCGACGCCTTTCACCGTGGACATGCCGTGCCCTCCTGGAAGTTCGCTATGATCGACGTACGATTTGAACTCGTTCAAAAAGGGGAGGCCAGACCATGGCCGGATCCACCGCCTCCACGGCGACCGACTCACCCGCCACCGCCCTCGGCCCCACGGCACTCGTCCTCGGCACCTTCTCAGCCGTGGGCGCGTGGGCCTTCCTGATTCCCTGGTCGATGCTGGCCGGGGCGCTGGCTGTCACCTTCGGCGCGATGGGCATGCACTACGCCCGCAAGGGCACGGGCCGCCTGTGGACCGCGGCGGCGGGCACGGCGCTGGGCGCGGCGGGCTTCATCGGCACGGTCACGCTTGTGTGGGCCATGTCCTGACCGTTCCCGCCCTCGGGTCACCCCTCCGCGATCACCACCGCCGAGGCCACCCCCGCGTCGTGACTGAGCGACACATGCCAGGACCGCACCCCGAGTTCGGCGGCCCGCGCGGCCACGCTCCCGCTCACCCGGAGGCGGGGCCGCCCACTGTCCTCCACATAGACCTCCGCGTCGGTCCAGAGCAGCCCGGCCGGAGCCCCGAGCGCCTTGGCCAACGCCTCCTTGGCGGCGAACCGCGCGGCCAGCGAGGCGACCCCACGCCGTTCCCCACTGGGCAGCAGCAACTCCCCCTCCACGAACAGCCGCCCGGCCATCGCGGGCGTCCGCTCCAGCGACGCCGCGAACCGGTCGATCTCCGCCACGTCGATCCCCACACCGATGATGCTCATGCCGAGCACCCTACGGTCAGCGCCCGCCCACTTCGGCCGGTCCGCTCCCGGCGATTCCATGCGGCGGCACACGGCATTTCGGCTCGCAAATCTCCACCGCATCACCGCAGACCACACACATGACCCATCCTTCATTTTCGTTCGCAGAAATGAAGGTCGAGGGCACGGCAAGTCTGGTACGGTCCGGTTCCGGATCAGGGACGTGCGACCACACGACCCGAACTCCGCCACAGCACGGCGAGTTGGGCCGACTTCGTAGCACCTCTGCCGCCTCCGGCAAGTGGATCTAGGGCGACAAGGTCTCCATCCACCGGTACGTCCACACCGACAAGGCGACCATCAAGCTCATCGAGCAGGACGGTCCCGACCCCGACGACGTCATCGGCACACACACCGTGAGCAGCGGCAGCGGCACGCTGAAGTTCACCAACGGCGCCGACTACACGCTGAAGTACAGGTGGGGCCACTCCTGACCGGCTGACCACTGACCGGCCGGTGAAGGGGCGAACGGCACTCAGCCGTTCGCCCCTCTCCTCACCGCGCCGTCCTCACTCCACCGTCACCGATTTCGCCAGGTTCCGGGGCTGGTCCACGTCGTTGCCCCGGGCCGTCGCCAGCTCGCAGGCGAACACCTGCAGCGGCACGGTCGCCACCATCGGCTGAAGCAGCGTCGGGGTGACCGGGATCCGGATCAGGTGATCCGCATACGGCACCACGGCCTCGTCCCCCTCCTCCGCGATGACGATCGTCCGAGCCCCTCGCGCCCGGATCTCCTGGATGTTGGACACGATCTTGTCGTACAGCACGGACCGCCCCCGCGGCGACGGCACAACGACGACCACGGGCAGGTCCTCCTCGATCAGGGCGATCGGACCGTGCTTCAGCTCCCCCGCCGCGAACCCCTCGGCGTGCATGTACGCCAGTTCCTTGAGCTTCAGCGCGCCCTCCAGCGCCACCGGATACCCCACGTGCCGCCCGAGGAACAGCACCGTGTTCTTCGAGGCGAGCGTGCGCGCGAGCTCCCGAACCGGCTCCATCGTCCCGAGGACCTTCTCCACCGCGCCGGCGATCGAGGACAGGTCCCGGATCACCGCCCGGATCTCGTCGCCCCACTTGGTGCCCCGCACCTGCCCCAGGTACAGGGCGACCAGGTAGCACGCCACGAGCTGTGTCAGGAACGCCTTCGTCGAGGCCACGGCGACCTCCGGACCGGCGTGCGTGTACAGCACCGCGTCGGACTCGCGCGGGATCGTCGAGCCGTTGGTGTTGCAGATGGCCAGGACCTTGGCGCCCTGCTCACGGGCGTGCCGCAGCGCCATCAGCGTGTCCATGGTCTCGCCGGACTGCGAGATGGCGATGACCAGGGTCTGCGCGTCCAGGATCGGATCCCGGTACCGGAACTCGCTGGCCAGCTCCACCTCGCACGGAATGCGCGTCCAGTGCTCGATGGCGTACTTGGCGATCATCCCGGCGTGGAAGGCCGTGCCGCACGCGACGATGACGACCTTGTCGATCTCCCGCAGCACCCCCTGGGGGATCCGCACCTCGTCCAGGGTCAGCGACCCGGAGCCGTCGATCCGTCCCAGCAGCGTGTCGGCGACCGCCTTGGGCTGCTCGGCGATCTCCTTGAGCATGAAGTAGTCGTAGCCGCCCTTCTCCGCGGCCGACGCGTCCCAGTCGACGTGGTACGACCGGACCTCGGCCGGGCTGCCGTCGAAGCCGGTCACCGTCACTCCGTCCCGGCGCAGCTCCACCACCTGGTCCTGCCCCAGCTCGATCGCCGACCGCGTATGGGCGATGAACGCGGCGACGTCCGAGGCGAGAAAGGCCTCGCCCTCTCCGACACCCACCACGAGCGGCGAGTTCCGCCGTGCGCCCACGACCACGTCCGGCTCGTCGGCGTGCACCGCGACCAGCGTGAACGCGCCCTCCAGCCGTCGGCACACCAGCCGCATCGCCTCGGCGAGATCCGCGCAGGACGAGAACTCCTCGGCGAGCAGATGCGCTACGACCTCGGTGTCCGTCTCGGAGCCCAGTTCGTGGCCCCGCTCCTCCAACTCGGCCCGCAGCAGGGCGAAGTTCTCGATGATGCCGTTGTGCACGACGGCGACCCGGCCCGCGTTGTCGAGGTGCGGGTGGGCGTTGGAGTCCGTCGGGCCGCCGTGCGTGGCCCACCGGGTGTGCCCGATGCCCGTCGTGCCGGTCGGCAGCGGCCGGCCGTCCAGTTCCTTCTCCAGATTGAGGAGCTTCCCGGCCTTCTTCGCCGCCGCCAGCCCGCCATCGGCCAGCACGGCGACACCCGCCGAGTCGTACCCCCGGTACTCCAGCCGCTTCAGCCCGGCCATCACGACCTCGAGCGCGGACTGCGGCCCCACGTATCCCACGATTCCACACATGGGCGGCAGCTTAGGGTCGATTCCGATGCCGAACAGGCCGTTGCGTGCCCGAATTCGGAAATTCCCACCGGGGTACGAAGGCCCGGATCAGACCTTCGCCCGATAGGCCCTCATGGCCAGCGGATAGAACACGAGGGCGATCCCCGCCGCCCAGACCAGGGACCACAGCACCGGCTCCGCCACCGCCCCGCCGAGCAGCAGCCCGCGGAAGGCGTCGGACAGATGCGTGACCGGATTGACGTCGCTCCACGCCTGCAGCCAGCCGGGCATGGTGTCGACGACGACGAACGCGCTGCTGGTGAAGGTGATCGGGAAGATGAGCGTGAAGGCGAACGCCTGCACCTTCTCCGCGTCGCCCGCCAGCATCCCGATCAGCACCGCGCTCCAGGACACGGCCGCGGCGAACACCACCACCAGCAGCGTCCCGAGCAGGAACCCGCCGAATCCGCCGGTGATCCGGAAGCCGAGCGCCAGACCGAGGCCGATCATCAGCACCAGCGCCCAGACGTGCTTGGCGAGGTCCGCGGTGATCCGCCCGATCAGCGGCGCGGAACGCGCGATCGGCAGACTGCGCAGCCGGTCGAAGACGCCCTTGGTGAGGTCGGTGTTGAGCGCCATCGCCGTGTACATCGTCATGAACAGGGTGTTCTGCACGATGATCCCGGGCAGCGCGTACTTCAGATACGCCTCGGGCGACCCGGCCATCTGCCCGCCCAGCACGTAGGTGAAGAGGAACACGAACATGATCGGCGTGATGCTGTAGTCGACCAGTTCGAGCGGGTTGTGCTTGACGGCGACCAGACTCCGCCAGGCCATCGTGAAGGTCTGCCGCATCCCGGCGAGCGGCGGCACCCGGCCCGACGTGGTGACCGGCGCGGTCAGTGTGGTGGCGGTCATGACCGGCTCACCGCCTTCTCCAGCCCGTCTTCGTCACGGGCGGTCTCTCCGTCCTCATGGACGGCGGCCCCGCCGTCCTCCTCGGGTTCGCCCGGCTCGGCGCGGTGTCCGGTCAGGGCGAGGAAGACCTCGTCGAGCGAGGAGCGGCGCAGGGCCAGCTCCCCCACCGCGATCCCCTCCCGGTCCAGCGCGCGCACCACGGCCGGCATCAGCTCGGGGTCCTTCACCGGGGCGGTGACCATCTCGCCCTCGATCCGGGCCTGCGGCCCGGCGGCCCCGGCCACCAGCGCGTGCGCCCGCGCGAGGTCCTGCCCGACGATCGGCCGCAGCTCCAGCACCTGCCCGCCGACCTGCGCCTTCAGCCGGTCCGGGGTGCCCTCGGCGATCACCCGGCCCTTGTCGATCACCACGATGTCGTCGGCGAGCACATCGGCCTCGTTCAGATACTGCGTGGTCAGCAGCGCGGTGGCCCCGTCCGCGACCAGGCCGCGCAGCAGATCCCACAGCTCACCCCGGCTGTGTGGATCGAGCCCCGTGGTCGGCTCGTCCAGGAAGAGGATGCTGGGCCGCCCGACCAGACTGGCCGCGAGGTCCAGGCGCCGGCGCATGCCACCCGAGAAGGTCTTCGCGGCCCGCCCGGCCGCGTGCGTCAGCTGGAACCGCTCCAGCAGCTCACCCGCCCGCGCCTTCGCCTCCCGCCGCGGCAGACCCAGCAGTCGGCCGATGAGCAGCAGGTTCTCCGTGCCGGTCAGATTCTCGTCCACCGCCGCGTACTGCCCGGTCAGCCCGACCAGGGAGCGGACCACCCCGGCCTCCCGGACCACGTCATGGCCGGCCACCCGGGCCCTGCCCCCGTCCGGGCGCAGCAGTGTCGCGAAGATCCGCACCGCGGTCGTCTTCCCGGCACCGTTGGGCCCCAGCAGCCCGAGCACCGTGCCCTTGCGGGCCGCCAGGTCGACACCGGCCAGCGCCTCGGTCTCCTTGAACCGTTTGACCAGGCCTTCCGCCTCTATCGCATACGTCATGGGTACCCCCAGGCGTTCGCGGACCCCGGACCGGGCCCACTCCTCCCACAACTGTGACGCACGCCACTGACATTCCGCCTGTGTCAGTTTTTCTCCGCGCAAAGGAGGGCGAACAGCGGCGAATACCCCGCGTGACGGATCCCACCTCACCGTCCGTTCGTACGCCCGTAACAATGGACTGTGATCTCTCCGGTCTCCTCGATGCCCCGGAGCGCCCACCGGCAGCGGCCGGAGGCGACTCCCTACGTCGACCTCACCCGAACCGAGTGGAGCGCGCTGCGTGACAAGACGCCGCTGCCGCTCACGGCCGAGGAGGTCGAGAAGCTGCGCGGTCTCGGCGATGTCATCGACCTCGACGAGGTGCGGGACATCTACCTCCCGCTGTCCAGACTCCTCAACCTCTACGTCGGCGCCACCGACGGCCTCAGAGGCGCCCTGAACACCTTCCTGGGCGAACAGGGCTCCCAGTCCGGCACCCCGTTCGTCATAGGAGTCGCCGGCTCGGTCGCGGTCGGCAAGTCCACGGTCGCCCGCCTCCTCCAGGCCCTGCTCTCCCGCTGGCCGGAACACCCGCGCGTCGAGCTGGTCACCACCGACGGCTTCCTGCTGCCCACCAAGGAGCTCCAGGCCCGCGGCCTGATGTCACGGAAGGGCTTCCCGGAGTCCTACGACCGCCGCGCCCTGACCCGCTTCGTCGCCGACATCAAGGCCGGCAAGGACGAGGTCACGGCCCCGGTCTACTCCCACCTCATCTACGACATCGTCCCGGACCAGAAGCTCACGGTCCGCCGCCCCGACATCCTGATCGTCGAGGGCCTGAACGTCCTCCAGCCCGCCCTGCCCGGCAAGGACGGTCGCACCCGGGTCGGTCTCGCCGACTACTTCGACTTCAGCGTGTACGTCGACGCCCGCGTCGAGGACGTCGAGAGCTGGTACCTCAACCGCTTCCGCAAGCTGCGCGCGACCGCCTTCCAGAACCCGTCCTCGTACTTCCGCAAGTACACCCAGGTCTCGGAGGAGGAGGCCCTCGACTACGCGCAGACGATGTGGCGCACGATCAACCGGCCCAACCTGGTCGAGAACATCGCCCCCACCCGGGGCCGGGCCACCCTCGTCGTGCGCAAGGGCCCCGACCACAAAGTGCAGCGGCTCAGCCTGCGCAAGCTGTGACGCCCGTGGAAAAGGCCGGTTAGATGGTCGCCATGCTCCATCTGCGCCTGATCACACCGTCCGAGAAGACCGACGAAGTGGTGCTGCTGATCGAGAAGACGGTCGGCACCACCCACCTCGTGGTGCTGCCGGACACCGCACGCAACCCCGCCGGGGACGTCGTCATGTGCGACGTGGCCCGCGAGGCGGGCGACGAACTCCTCACCGGCCTGCGGGAACTGGGCATCGACACCACCGGCTCCATCGCCGTCGAGACGATCGACCTGTCCCTGTCGGAGCGGGCCGAGAAGGCCGAGGCCGACGCTCCGGGCGAGGGCGCGGACGCGGTCCTGTGGGAGCACCTGAGCGACGCCACGCACGAGGAGTCGACGCTCTCGGTCACCTACCTGGCCTTCATCACGCTGGCCACGATGATCGCGGCCTGCGGAGTGGTCCTGGACAACGCGATCCTGATCGTGGGCGCGATGGCCGTGGGCCCGGAGTTCGGCCCGCTCGCCGGCCTCTGCACGGCGATCGTCCGGCGCAGATCGCGCCTGGCCCTGCGCTCGCTGACCGCGCTGCTGGTGGGCTTCGCGGTGGCGATGGCGGTGACGGTGGCCTTCAGCCTCTTCATGGAAGCGGTCGGCCTGTTCAGCGAGGAACAACTGTCGGCCGACCGCCCGAACACCGGCTTCATCTACGCCCCCGACTGGTTCTCCTTCGTCGTGGCGGTCCTGGCCGGCATCGCCGGCACCCTCTCCCTGACCTCGGCGAAGTCCGGCGCCCTGGTGGGCGTAGCCATCTCGGTGACCACGATCCCGGCCGCGGCGAACGCGGCGGTAGCCCTCAGCTACGGCGACACCACCCAGACCTGGGGCTCCACCCAGCAACTCCTGCTGAACCTCTTGGGCATCATCGTCGCCGGCACGGCAACGCTACTGACCCAGAAATGGCTCTGGTCCAAACAACGTAAGCAGGTAGACGTCCTGTAGGGGCAGCGTCCCTAGGGGCGCGGGGAACTGCGCGACAAGCCACAACGAACCGAAAGCCCGCGAACAAGAGCAGCCCCCACCCCGAACCGCAAACGCCAACTACCCGAGCGCGGACTTCACCGCATCAGCCAGCCGCCCCGCCACAGCCCGAGCCTGCTCGATATCAGCCGCCTCCACCATCACCCGAACCAACGGCTCGGTCCCGGACGGCCGAAGCAGAACCCGCCCCGTAGCCCCAAGCTCCGCCTCCGCGTCAGCAACCGCCACCGACAACTCCGCGGACGACCCCACCCGGGTCCGGTCGACATCCGGCACATTGATCAGCACCTGCGGCAACCGCTCCATGACAGACGCCAGCTCCCGCAACGACCGCCCGCTCCCGGCGACCCGCGCCGCCAGCAGCAGCCCCGTCAGCGTCCCGTCGCCCGTCGTCGCATGGTCGAGGATGATCACATGCCCGGACTGCTCGCCCCCGAGGGCGAACCCGTGCTCCTTCATCTCCTCCAGCACATACCGGTCACCGACAGCGGTCTGCACCAGCCGGATGCCCTCACGCTCCATGGCCAGCTTGAACCCGAGGTTGGACATCACCGTCGCGACCACCGTCTCGGACCGCAGAACGGAGCGCTCCCGCATCGCCAGCGCGAGCACGGCCAGGATCTGGTCGCCGTCCACCTCCGCACCGGTGTGGTCGACGGCGAGGCACCGGTCGGCGTCACCGTCGTGCGCGATGCCCAGGTCCGCCCCGTGCTCGACGACGGCGGCCTTGATCTTGTCCAGGTGCGTGGAGCCGCACCCGTCGTTGATGTTGAGCCCATCCGGCTCGGCCCCGATGGTGACGACCTCGGCACCGGCCCGCTGGAACGCCTCGGGCGAGACCCGGGCGGCGGCGCCGTGCGCCTCGTCGAGGACGACCTTCAGCCCGTCGATCCGGTTGGGCAGGGCGCCCAGCAGATGCTCGACGTACCGGTCGAAGCCCTCCCCGTACTCCCGGACGCGGCCCACCCCGGCCCCGGTCGGCCGCTCCCACGGGGCGCCTGTGCGGTGCTCCTCGTAGACGGACTCGATCCGGTCCTCCAGCTCGTCGGCGAGCTTGTGCCCGCCGCGGGCGAAGAACTTGATGCCGTTGTCGGGCATGGCGTTGTGGCTCGCGGAGAGCATCACACCGAGGTCGGCGCCGAGCTCCCCGGTCAGGTACGCCACCGCCGGGGTCGGCAGCACGCCGACCCGCAGGACGTCCACACCGGCGCTGGCGAGGCCCGCGACCACGGCGGCTTCCAGGAACTCCCCGGACGCGCGCGGGTCGCGCCCGACGACCGCGGTCGGGCGGTGCCCCTCGAAGGTGCCCGCCTCGGCCAGTACGTGCGCCGCGGCCACGGAGAGGCCCAGGGCCATCTCCGCGGTCAGATCCGCGTTGGCGACACCGCGCACGCCGTCAGTGCCGAAGAGTCGTCCCACTGTGGTGTCCTCCGTATTGCTGTGAGAGTGCGGCTCACATCCCCGAGCGCTTCCCTGGAAAAGCCCTGACGTACATCCCTGAGACTGTCCGGGTGCGGTAGGGGTTGTGTAAACGAACCGCCCCGGCGGCACCATTC
>NZ_JBSHKH010000068.1:0-43549 GCF_053643595.1 Streptomyces sp. NPDC055506
GGGGGGGTGGGTTTTTTTTTTAACTCCCCCGCCAAACACGGATTGGGGCCCCAACACACCCTCTGGGCTGTTGGGTAACCCACCCGGGTTGCCCGGGGGGGGGTGGGGGCCCCGTTTTCCCGGGGCCGCACTCCCACTCACACTGTCAACAGCGGTGGACCATCACCTGAGCGGCGTCGGCCACGTCCATCTCCTCGATGAAGAAGATGTCATCCTGCTCCTGCGAGGCAACCTGAATTGCGGACTCAGCAACGTTCTCGTTCACTGTCGCTCCTCATGTGCATCGGAACTGAATTGCTCTGACGTCAGGAAGCTTCACCATTTGGACAGGCGCTTGTCAAGCGTCTCTCATCCAGATTTATTTTTCACCGCAAAGCGTATGCAATGCCTGCAACACGGACATTCCTTCCCCTTGTGTTCAGGGATCTGGCCAGGCAGGATCCGTGAAACGCGTGAACGTCTTTGACGCCGTGCTACGGGGGTATTGATGCGGGGGATTGAAGGGCCACCGAGCAGGGGTAGTGGACCCTTTGGGCGGACCACCTAAAACCGGAGCGTTAAATTCCGCGCCGCATGCAGCGCATCTTCCAAAGCGAGAGAACGAAGCTCAGAATCATGGGATTCCTTGAATTCAACAGTGTCCGGTGCAATCTCGCCGACGGGCGAACACTGTTCGAAGATGTCAGCTTCTCCGTGGGGGCCGGGGAGGTCGCGGCCCTGATCGGCCACAACGGCGCGGGGAAGAGCACCCTGGTCAACGTCGCGGGGAAGCGGCTCAAGCCGCGTGCGGGCACCGTCCAAGTGCAGGGCGGCCTGGCGATGATGCCGCAGTTCATCGGTTCGGTGCGTGATGAGTCGACCGTGCGCGATCTGCTGCTGGCCGCCGCCCCCGAGCGGATCGCCACGGCCGCGGCGGACATCGACGCTCTCGAACTCGAGCTGATGGAACGCGACGACGAGGCCACGCAGATGCGGTACGCCGAGGCGCTGAGCACCTGGGGCGAGGCCGGGGGCTACGAGATCGAGGTCCTGTGGGACGTCGTGACCACCGCGGCGCTCGGCATGCCCTTCGACCGCGCCCGCTTCCGCGACGTCAACACCCTCTCCGGCGGCGAGCAGAAGCGCCTCGTCCTGGAGGCGCTGCTGCGCGGGCGCGAGCAGGTGCTCATCCTCGACGAGCCGGACAACTACCTGGACGTCCCGGGCAAGCGGTGGCTGGAGGAGCAGCTCCGCACCACCGACAAGGCGGTGCTGCTGGTCAGCCACGACCGGGCCCTGCTGGGCAACGTCGCCACCAAGGTCGTCGCTCTCGAAGGCCGCAGCACCTGGGTGCACGGCGGCTCCTTCACGGGTTGGAAGGAAGCCCGCCAGGCCCGGCGCGAGCGGCTGGCCGAGCTGCACCGCCGGTGGGACGAGGAGCACGAACGGCTCAAGGACCTGGTGCACACCCTCGGCGAGCAGGCGAAGATCAGCGCCGCCATGGCACCCCGCTACCGCGCCGCCCAGACCCGGCTGCGCAAGTACGAGGAGGCCGGCCGGCCTCCCGAGCTGCCCAAGGAGCAGCGCGTGGTCCCCCGTCTGACGGGAGGCCGTACCGGAACCCGTGTCATCACCTGTGAGCAGCTGGAACTGACCGGGCTCATGAAACCGTTCGACCTGGAGATCTACCTGGGCGACCGGGTCGCGGTACTGGGGTCGAACGGCTCCGGCAAGAGCCACCTGCTGAAGCTGCTGGCCGGCCTCGACGTGGACCACTCGGGCTCCTGGCGGCTGGGCGCACGGGTCGTGCCCGGCTTCTTCACCCAGACCCACCAGCACCCGGAGTGGGCGGGCAAGACGCTCGTGGAGATCATGGGCCGCGGCGAAGGCATCCGCGAGGGCCTGGACCGCGGGGCCGCCGCCGGCATGCTCTCCCGGTACGAGCTGGCGGCCGCGGCGGACCAGCGCTTCGAAACGCTGTCCGGAGGACAACAGGCCCGGTTCCAGATCCTGCTCCTGGAACTCGGCGGCGCGACGCTGCTCCTGCTCGACGAACCGACGGACAACCTCGACCTCGTCTCGGCCGAGGCGCTGCAGCAGGCCATCGAGGAGTTCAACGGCACGGTCGTCGTGGTCACCCACGACCGCTGGCTCGCGAGCTCCTTCAACCGCTACCTCCTCTTCCGCTCCGACGGCGAGGTCGTGGAGACGCAGGAACCGGTGTGGGACGAGAACCGGGTGACCAGGGTCCGCTGATCCCTTGGCGTGGCCCCCTACCGACCGAAGGAGAGGCAAGATGCAGGACTCGGCGCAGACCGCTTCTGTCATGGACCACATGAGCAGGGACGCGGCGATCGCCTTCCACGGCAGGACGATCGGCATGCTGACCGCGGCCCCCGTGGCGGAAGCACTCGGCCGGCTGCGGCCGGGAAGCGACGCTCCGGCCACCAGCCTGCCCCTGATGCCTGCGGACATGACAGACCCCCTCGTCTCCGAGCTGGCCGCCCTGCCGACCTGGGCCACGGAGCACTGGCTGCTCACCCCCGATGACAACGTGAAGCCGTGCGGCGAGGAGGAATTCGCCGAGGCTCCTCCGGAGCGGCGTTTCTCCCGCAGCGGCTGTCTGCGCGACATCCCCCGGACCGCCCTGGGCATCCGTGCCTTCATCTCCGCGCTCAAGAGCGCCGACGTGGCCGAGGCGTTCTCGGCGGCCTTCGGCGAGCGGGTCTCCTTCCGCTCGGCCGACATCGCCAAGTACGAGGCCGGCCACTATCTGCGCCGCCACTCCGACACCTTCGACGACCGGCGCTTCGGCCTCGTCTTCTTCCTCTCCCCCGGGTGGGCAGCGGGCGACGGCGGTGAACTCGTGGTGGAGGCCCCCAGCGGAGCCGCCCTGGCCACGCAGCCCGAGCAGGGACGCGTGGCCCTCCTGCGGATCAACCCCGGATACCACCACAGCGTGTGCAGGATCCGCTCGCGGTCCTGGGTGCGCTACTCCATCGCCGTACACTTCGGCACGGCCAAATAGCGGCCGCTCACGGACGACGGCCCGCCCCAACGAGCCTCCGGCGGCCGGTTGTTGATCCCCGCACGGCTCTGGCCGCCACCGGCAGGGCCGTGCGGTGACGTCCGCCACCGTTCTCATCAGATCTACCGGCGTGCCGCCAGGAGTCCGACGTGCTCAAAGACCGCAGTTTCAGAAACCTGTGGACTGCCCAGACCGTGTCCCTGTTCGGTACCCAGGCCAGCGTGGTCATCATCCCGCTGCTCGCCCTGGGAACCCTCGACGCCTCCGCGTTCGAGATGGGCCTGCTCGGCAGTGCCGAGTCGCTGGCCGTGCTGCTCCTGGGGCTGTGGGTGGGCATGACCGCCGATCGCTATCCACGCAGGTCGGTCATGGTGACGGCGAACATCCTGCGTCTGCTGCTGATCGGGATGATCCCGGTGGCCTACGCGCTGGACCTGCTGAGCATCCCCCTGCTCTTCACGACCGTCTTCCTGGTCGGCGCCCTCACCCTGCTGTACGACTCCGCGCTGTCCTCGCACATGGTGCTGACCTTCGACCGCCGCCAACTCCCCAAGATCAACTCGTATATGGAGGGCAGCACCGCGGTCAGCGAGGTCGCGGGCCCGGGCCTGGGAGGACTCCTGGTCCAGGCACTGGGCGCGCCCCTGGCCCTGGTCGCCGACGTCTGCAGCTATGTCGCGAGCACGGTGCTGCTGCTCGGGTCCGGACGCGACACGAAGCCGGGCGAGGAGACCACCGCGCAAGGGGACGCCCCACACGAGGACGCCGAGCAGGAGACCGCGGAGCAGGAGTCGGAGCAAGAGCCGGAGCAGGAGACGGTCAAGGGTGCCCTGACCGGCTTCACCTGGGCCTTCTCCCACCCCGTGCTGCGACCGGTGATCGTCTCCGCGGCCCACTTCAACTTCTTCACCGCGATGTTCTTCGCCGTCTACACCTTCTATGTGGTCAAGGAGTTGGGCTTCAGCCCGCTCCTCGTCGGCCTCGCGAGCGCGGCCGGCGGGCTCGGCGGCGTGCTCTCCGCGACGGCCGCTTCCTCGTTCATGAGCAAGGTGCGGACCCGGCTGCTCTACGTCCTGTCCCTGGTCGTGCCCACCGTGGGCGCCTTCCTCGTCCCCGGCTCCGAACTGCTGGACTCCTCCCTCCTGCGGTTCCTCGCCGTGGCCGCCGGGATGTTCCTGTGGAGCTTCGCCATCGTCGTGAACCTGGTCATGAGCGAGACGATCAAGCAGATGGTGACGCCGACGCACATGATCGGCCAGGTCACCTCCGCGATGCGCTTCACGACGCTGGGCTTCGAACCCGTCGGCGCGATCGTGGGCGGCACCGTCTCCCAGTTCCTCAGCCCCACCACGGCCCTGGTCATCGCGTCCTGCGGCCTCGCGACCTCCATCGCCTGGGTCGTCTTCAACCGCCACCTCGGCACGTACGACGTGAACGAGGCCGAGCCCGTGAGCACCGCCTGACCCGATGCGCCGAGTAGCACGAGAAAGACCCCTCTGACCGCGTTTCCGCAGATCAGAGGGGCCCGATCAAGTGGAGCCTAGGGGAGTCGAACCCCTGACATCTGCCATGCAAAGACAGCGCTCTACCAACTGAGCTAAGGCCCCGGAAGGGGACATCCGCCCGGACGAAGCATGTCCCGGCGGGCGTCGGAGACCAGAGTACCGGGTCACCCCCGTGATTCCGCAAAAGGATTGGGGCTCCCCGTCGCCGACCACTCTCCGTAAGATGCTCGGCGTGGTTCGCTACCGCGAACCGCCGTACATGGGGAAGCGATGGGGAGACGCAATGGACGCCGCACAGCAGGAAGCCACCGCAAGAGCGCGGGAACTGCAGCGGAACTGGTACGGGGAGCCGTTGGGGGCGCTCTTCCGTAGGCTGATCGACGATCTTGGTCTCAACCAGGCTCGTCTCGCGGGGGTTCTAGGACTGTCCGCACCGATGCTGTCGCAGCTGATGAGCGGGCAGCGGGCGAAGATCGGCAACCCTGCCGTCGTGCAGCGCGTGCAGCTGCTGCAGGACCTGGCGGGGCAGGTCGCGGACGGCAGCGTGAGCGCGGCCGAGGCCACTGAGCGCATGGAGGAGATCAAGAAGTCACAGGGGGGCTCGGTGCTGAGCAACACCACGCAGACGACGACCAGTTCGGGAGCGCCCACGGTCAAGCGCGTGGTCCGGGAGATCCAGTCGCTGCTGCGCTCGGTCGCGGCGGCGGGCGACATCATCGAGGCGGCGGAGACCCTCGCCCCGACCCACCCGGAACTGGCAGAGTTCCTCCGGGTGTACGGGGCCGGACGCACCTCGGACGCGGTCGCGCACTACCAGTCGCACCAGAGCTGATCACACCGCCCGGCAACCGAAGGGGGTTCGGCGGCCGGACGGAGTGATCTGACGGGGGACGGACGCTGACCGGCGTCACGGGGGACAGCGCACGGCACGGGCGGACACGCGGGGGCGTGTCACGCACGGGGGACCAGCCGGCGCGAGCAAGTTCTCCCGCTCAACGGGGGAGTAGTGCTCAACGGGGGAGTCGTACCACTCATCGAGGAGTCGTAGCGCTCGTCCAGGAGTCGTAGCGCTCGTCGAGGGGGAAGCAAGGGGGGAAGCCGCAGGGGGAGGAGCGACGTACAGCCATGGGTGAGGTCTTCGCCGGCCGGTACGAACTGGTCGACCCGATCGGACGCGGAGGGGTCGGCGCCGTCTGGCGCGCCTGGGACCACCGCCGCCGTCGCTATGTGGCCGCCAAGGTCCTGCTCCAGAGCGACGCGCACTCGCTGCTGCGCTTCGTGCGCGAACAGGCCCTGCGGATCGACCACCCCCATGTGCTCGCCCCCTCCAGCTGGGCAGCCGACGACGACAAGGTCCTGTTCACCATGGACCTGGTGGGCGGCGGTTCCCTGGTCCATCTCGTCGGGGACTACGGCCCTCTCCCGCCGGCCTTCGTCTGCACCCTGCTCGACCAGTTGCTGGCGGGGCTTGCCGCGGTGCACGCGGAGGACGTCGTGCACCGTGACGTCAAACCGGCCAACGTGCTGCTGGAGGCCACCGGCACCGGCCGGCCGCGACTGCGGCTGTCCGACTTCGGCATCGCGATGCGGCTGGGCGAGCCACGCCTGACGGAGACCAACCTCGTCGTGGGAACGCCCGGCTATCTCGCGCCCGAGCAGCTGATGGGCGCCGAACCCGACTTCCCCGCCGACCTGTTCGCCGTAGGACTGGTCGCGCTGTATCTGCTGGAGGGGGCCAAGCCGGACAGCAAGGCGCTCATCCAGTACTTCGCCGAGCACGGGACGCCCGGTGCGCCCAAGGGCATTCCGGAGCCGCTGTGGCAGGTGGTGGCCACGCTGCTGCAGCCGGACCCGCAGGCACGGTTCCGTACGGCCACGGGGGCGCGCAAGGCGCTGGCCGCCGCCGCGGAGCTCCTCCCGGAGCCCGGCCCGGACGACGAACTGATCGAGATCTTCGACCAACTCGGCCCGCTCCCACCGGGGTTCGCCCCCGAGGGCCCGCTTGAGAGAGCGCGGGGGCTGGGCCGGAGGGAAGAACGGTCCGGCCCGGGGACGGACGAGGCACCGTCGGACGACACCGGCCGTGGCTGGTCGGTCCCGGGCCCGGCCGTACAGCCCGACCCTCGCCAGGACAGCGATCCGTCAGCCGCCCCGGTCACCCCTGCTCAGGCTCAGCCTGCCTCCATGTCGGACACCGGCAGCTTCCATCTGCCGCCCCCGCAGGCCACCGGCAGCTCCTCCCCCGCGGCCGACGGACGGCCCCACGACGCACAGGCTCAAGCCCCGCACCAGCCGGAGACCCCCGTCTCCCCCTACGACACCACTCACCGGCTGCACACCGCCCAGCCGCTCCCCCCGGCGTACTCCGGCCACGCGGGCCACCCCGGTCAGCCCTTGCCCCCCGCGGCGCACCACCGCACCGACGCCTCCACGGCCTCGTACACCGCCCAGACCCCGCACCAGGCCCCGCAGGCCCCTCAGGCCTCACCGCCCGCCCGGGCAGCCTCACGGCATCGCGCGGAACGGCCGCGCCGCCGCCCCGGCCCTCCGGCCAAGGTGGCGGTCCCGCTCCTGCTTCTCGCCCTGGCCTGCTACGCCGTCGGCTTCTGGGCCCTGACCCGCATCTGAGCCCGCCGCGGGCGTCAGTCCCGGCGCGCTGGGCCGCCCGGCGCTACCCGGCGCTCCTCCGCCGGGCCATCACGGTCCACACCCCGAGCCCCACCAGCAGCGCGCTCCCGGTGCCGATCCCGCCGACGGCGACCGCCCTCATCGCGGTGTCGTCGCCCCCGGCCACGCCCTCCGCCGCCGCCTCGCGCTCCTGCTCCGAGACCTCGAAGACGCCCGCGGGCTCGGACTCCCCCGCGTACTCGGGCCCGCTCTTCGCCGCTCCGCTCACCCGGACGCGCAGGGTCATCGCGAACGGCCCGTCCCCGAAGCTGTCGGCCACGCTCTGCGCGAGGTGCGCGACCAGGTAATAGGAGCCGGCGAAGCGCATGGCGCTGACCTGGGGGACGGCGGCGTTGCGGTTGGCGTGGTCGACCGGCGGCAGAGGAGGCAGGCTGCCGGACTTCTGGTCGCCGTCGTAGCCGACACTCACGTCGGCGACGTGACCACGGGCGGGGTTGTAGAGGGCCAGGTCCAGGGCGCCGGAGGTGTAGCCGGTGCCGCCGGAGTCCGTGCTGCCCAGTTCGGCTGTGGCGTGGAGCTGTCGGCCCCAGTCGACCGGCACCTCGTAGAAGACCGTCTGGCCGGGCCTGATGTCGTCCCGCCAGACGCCCTGGTCGAGGGGGGTCGCCCCGGCGAATCCCGCATCGCCACGGCGACGCTCGGCCTTCCCCTGGAGCGGCTGGGGCGAGGCGGAGTTCCACACCTCGGGCGCGCCGGTCGGTCCGGCCTTCGCCGTCCGCGGCTCCGTCATGGCGAGAAGCTCCAGGTCCCAGGCGTCCGGCGAGGAGCCTTCGCCCCGCGGGTCGACCCGCTCGACGGACACGTAATAGGTGCCGGCCTTCCGGCACAGCGACTTGGTGGGCGAGATCTCGCGCGTGCCCCACGCCGCGATCGGGTGTGGACTGCGGGCGGCGCCGAAGCTCACGGTGTCGACGGAGCAGGAATTGCCCTCGGCGTCCTGCATGGACACTCTCAGCCCGTCGATGACGGAGACGGTGCTGTCGGGGGAGGGGGCGGCGGTGACGGACACGTACGCGTTCGACGCGGCGTCGAGTTCGATGCTGTAGCTGATCTTGCCGCTGCTCGGGAGCGAGCTCTTGTAGGCCGTGCCGGGCTTCAGGATCTCGGCGTCCGCGGTGCTCTTCGCTCCCTCGATGCTCCGGGCATCGTCGGCGAAGGCGTACGGGCTCGGCGTCACGGCCGCCCCGGAGGCGCCGGCGGCGGCCAGGGCGGCCGGGCCCGGCGCCACAGCGGCCGTCGCCCCCAGCACCACCCCCACGACCCCCAGGCGCACGGCAACCGACGGACTACCGCGCCACGCGCCCGCACGCCCCCACGCCGTACGACACCGTCCCCTCACGCGCCACCCCTCACCCAAGAATCCGCGAGCCGTGGCCCATCCTGCCCGTACGGCCGGCCGCGGGACACACAAAACCCCGACCGCGAGGCGGCCGGGGTGTGCTCGGTTTGGGATGTCGTGACTCACGAACCCGTGGGCACGGAGTCAGTCGCCTCCGTCCACAGATCCTGCTCGGCGCGATCCGCCTGGATCTGGCGGTACACGAGGAGCCCGCCGATGGCGGCCAGTGCGACCAGGAGAAGCTTCTTCACCGCGCGACCTCGTCTTTCGTTGACGTAGGGGACCTCTGGCGCCCGACTATACACACCGACCGATACCGATCGGTGACCTGAGTCGGACCTCAACTCCCGTCCCGGGAACCGGGATAGAAGCGGAGGCCGCCGCTCCGATCGGAGGGTGATCACATCCCGACGGACGGTTACTTTGGGGCTCCTTCTCCTCTCTCCTCACATTTTCGCCCCTCTTGCGTCCATCCGAGTGGTGTTCATCGGAACATCGCCGCGCCACGGGCGTCGGTCCACCACTTAGCGACCCTCATACACATCATGAGGAAAGTACGCAAATCGCCCGACCCGAAAGTGAGGGGCCATGGCCCGCAACCAGGTCATGAAGCTGTGGACCGCCATCGTCACCGCCTTCCTGGCGCTGTGCACGACGCTCGGATTCGTCACCAGGACCACCGCCCCGGCGGTAGCGCAGACCGAGCCGGAGCGCAACAGCGAGCGCATCCCGCGACAGCGGACTGCATCGGCGACGTCTCCCGTGTCCCTGGCGAAAACCGTGCCCCCCACGATGAAACAGCGCATCCGGGCCGAGGCCCACGGCAAGACCCCCCGCTGCCGCCACCGCCCGCTCGCGGAGACCGACGCGGAGTCGGACCCCCTGACGGACTACCTCGCTCCCCTGCAGCGCTGAACCCCCCGGACCATCCCATCCGAACGGCGACCCTGCGTACAGGCCCGGCAGCTCGACAGAGCCGCCGGGCTTCTTCATGCCCCACCCGCCCCCTGGAGAGACGAAGAAGACGGAGACGCAGAAAAACCCCCAACCGCTACCGGTTGGGGGTTCATCATGCTGGTGGGGCTAACAGGATTTGAACCTGTGGCCTCATCCTTATCAGGGATGCGCTCTAACCAACTGAGCTATAGCCCCGCCGCGCTGTGCGGGGTGTGTCCCGCGCGCTGACTCCTGAAGATTAGCGCACGACATGCGCAGTCCCAAAATCGGTTGTCGGGACAACGTCAATCCATGTCAAAGGGTCGTGTCACTCGTCCTCGGCGAGCGTCAGCTCCACACCGCCGACGAAGCCCGCGGACAGGTTGTAGATGAACGCGCCGAGGGTCGCGAGGGCCGTCGCCAGGACGACGTCGATGACCGCGATGACCGACGTGAACATCAGCACGTTGGGCAGCGACAGGAAGGCCTGCAGGTCGAAGCCGTTCGACTCGTTCGAGCCGGTCGCCTCCGAGATCGTGCCGCCGACCGTCGAGAAGACGCCCATCGCGTCCATGACCATCCACAGCACGGCGGCCGCGACGATCGTGCAGATGCCCAGCGCGATGGAGAGCAGGAAGCTGACCTTCATCACCGACCAGGGGTCGGCCTTCGACACCCGCAGCCGCGCCTTGCGGACGCGGGGCACGGTGCGCGCCCCCGTGCGGGGGCGCCGTACGGCCCCGGCCGAAGCACCCGCGCCGGCACCGGACGCCGCCTGCTGCGCCGGATAGGCCTGCGGCGGGTGGTAGGGCCCGGCCTGCTGCTGTGCCTGCCGTTCCCCCGGCAGAGGCGAGGCGCCCTGGTCCCGCGCGGCCCCCTTGGGCTGCGGCTGCGGCTGCGGTTGTGGCTGGGCGCCGGATGCGGCCGGGCCCGCTCCAGCGCTGTGCTGCTGGGTCCCCGGACCTCGGGTGTCCGTCACAGTTCCCCCCTGGGATCCATGCGTGTCAGGCGAGGGCGAGTCGTCCTGGGCGGCCGGCTTGACCGCCTTCAGGTTGGTCGTGTGCGGGTCCGCCGCACGCGCGGCGGAGCCACGGCCGCCGTCGTCCGTGTCCGTACCCGAAGAGGTACCGCTCGGTCCGGCGCCCGTGGCTCCGCTCACGCTGACTCACTCCTCGTGCTACTCGGACGAGGGCGCCTCACCCTCGTCCGTGCCGGTGGTCACGGCACCCTCGGCGGTCTCGTCGACGACGATGTCGCCGTCGACCTCTTCCGCCTCGCGTCCCGCCTCGGCGTTGCGAGCGATGCCGACGACGGCATCGCGCTTGCCCAGATTGATCAGTTGGACGCCCATGGTGTCACGGCCGGTTTCCCTGATCTCGTTGACTCGCGTACGAATCACACCGCCCGACAGCGTGATGGCGAGGATCTCGTCGGTCTCCTCGACCACCAGCGCGCCGACGAGGGAGCCACGGTCCTCGACGATCTTGGCGGCCTTGATGCCGAGGCCGCCGCGACCCTGGACGCGGTACTCGTCGACGTTGGTCCGCTTCGCGTACCCGCCGTCTGTGGCAGTGAACACGAACGTACCGGGTCGAACAACATTCATCGAGAGCAGCTCGTCACTCTCGCGGAAGCTCATGCCCTTGACACCCGAGGTGGCACGGCCCATGGGGCGCAGGGTTTCGTCCGACGCGGTGAACCTGATCGATTGGGCCTTCTTGCTGATCAGAAGCAGATCGTCGTCCGACGAGACCAGCTCGGCTCCGATCAGTTCGTCGTCCGAACCGTCCTCCTGCTCGCGGAGGTTGATCGCGATCACACCGCCGGAACGGGGCGAATCGTAATCCTTCAGAGGCGTCTTCTTCACCAGTCCGGCCTTGGTGGCGAGGACGAGGTAGGGAACCGCCTCGTAGTCGCGGATCGCCAGGATCTCGGCGATCGCCTCGTCCGGCTGGAAGGCGAGCAGGTTCGCGACGTGCTGACCCCGTGCGTCCCGGCCGGCGTCGGGCAGCTCGTAGCCCTTGACGCGGTAGACGCGGCCCTTGTTGGTGAAGAACAGCAGCCAGTGGTGCGTGGTGGACACGAAGAAGTGGTCGACGATGTCGTCTTCCTTGAGCTTCGTGCCGCGCACGCCCTTGCCGCCGCGCTTCTGGGCCCGGTAGTCGTCGGTCTTGGTGCGCTTGATGTAGCCGCCCCGGGTGACCGTGACGACGATGTCCTCCTCGGCGATCAGGTCCTCGATGGACATGTCGCCCTCGTACGGGATCAGCTTGGTCTGGCGGTCGTCGCCGTACTTCTCGACGATCGCGGCCAGCTCCTCGCTGACGATCCCGCGCTGGCGGACCGGGCTGGCGAGGATCTCGTTGTACTCGTTGATCTTCGCCTGGAGCTCGTCGTGCTCCTGGACGATCTTCTGGCGCTCCAGGGCGGCGAGCCGGCGCAGCTGCATCTCGAGGATGGCGTTGGCCTGGATCTCGTCGATCTCCAGGAGGTCCATCAGGCCGTGGCGCGCGATATCGACGGTGTCACTGCGCCGGATCAGCGCGATGACCTCGTCGATGGCGTCCAGGGCCTTCAGCAGACCGCGCAGGATGTGCGCCCGCTCCTCGGCCTTGCGCAGCCTGAAGCGCGTACGGCGGACGATGACCTCGATCTGGTGCGTCACCCAGTGGCGGATGAACGCGTCGAGCGAGAGCGTGCGCGGCACGCCGTCCACCAGCGCCAGCATGTTGGCGCCGAAGTTGGTCTGCAGGTCGGTGTGCTTGTACAGGTTGTTCAGGACGACCTTGGCGACCGCGTCCCGCTTCAGCACGATGACCAGGCGCTGGCCCGTGCGCGACGACGTCTCGTCACGGACGTCCGCGATGCCGCCGATCTTGCCGTCCTTCACCAGGTCGGCGATCTTCTGCGCGAGGTTGTCCGGGTTGACCTGGTACGGCAGCTCCGTCACCACCAGGCACTGGCGGTTCTGGATCTCCTCGACCTCGATGACCGCGCGCATGGTGATGGAGCCGCGGCCCGTGCGGTACGCCTCCTCGATGCCCTTGCGGCCGACGACGAGCGCGCCGGTCGGGAAGTCGGGGCCCTTGATGCGCTCGAGCAGCGCGTCCAGGAGGTCCTCGTGCGAGGCCTCGGGGTTCTCCAGGTACCACTGGGCGCCGGCCGCGACCTCGCGGAGGTTGTGCGGCGGGATGTTGGTCGCCATGCCGACCGCGATACCGGCCGAGCCGTTGATCAGCAGGTTCGGGAAGCGGGCCGGCAGGACGGTCGGCTCCTGGGAGCGGCCGTCGTAGTTGTCCGTGAAGTCGACGGTCTCCTCGTCGATGTCGCGGACCATCTCCATCGACAGCGGCGCCATCTTGCACTCGGTGTAGCGCATGGCCGCCGCCGGGTCGTTGCCCGGAGAGCCGAAGTTGCCGTTGGAGTCGACGAGCGGCATGCGCATCGACCAGGGCTGGGCGAGGCGCACGAGCGCGTCGTAGATCGAGGAGTCGCCGTGCGGGTGGTAGTTGCCCATGACGTCGCCGACGACGCGGGCGCACTTGTAGAAGCCGCGCTCGGGGCGGTAGCCGCCGTCGTACATGGCGTACAGCACACGGCGGTGCACGGGCTTGAGGCCGTCGCGGACGTCCGGCAGCGCACGCGAGACGATGACGGACATCGCGTAGTCGAGGTACGAGCGCTGCATCTCCGTCTCGAGCCCGACGGGCTCGACGCGCATGGCCAGGGCGTCACCCTCGGGCGTCGTCACGGGAGTGTTCTCGTCGGTCATTGCTGGTGAAGGTCCTTCCTGGTGCGGTCAGCTGAGACCGACTCAGATGTCGAGGAAGCGGACGTCCTTGGCGTTGCGCTGGATGAACGCGCGGCGGGCCTCGACGTCCTCGCCCATGAGGACCGAGAACAGGTCGTCGGCCTGGGCGGCGTCGTCGAGGGTGACCTGGCCGAGGACGCGGTGCTCCTGGTCCATGGTCGTGATGCGCAGTTCCTCGGCGTTCATCTCGCCGAGACCCTTGAAGCGCTGCACCGAGTCGTCCTTGATGCGCTTGCCGGCGTTGCGGCCCATCTCGATGAGGGCGTCGCGCTCGCGGTCGGAGTACGCGTACTCGAAGTCGTCCTTGCCCCACTTGATCTTGTAGAGCGGCGGACGGGAGAGGTACACGTGCCCGGCCTCGACCAGCGGCCGCATGAAGCGGAACAGGAAGGTCAGCAGCAGGGTGTTGATGTGCTGGCCGTCGACGTCGGCGTCCGCCATCAGGATGATCTTGTGATAGCGCAGCTTCTCGATGTCGAAGTCCTCGTGGACCCCGGTGCCGAAGGCGGAGATCAGCGCCTGGATCTCCTGGTTCTGCAGGATCTTGTCGATCCGCGCCTTCTCGACGTTGAGGATCTTGCCTCGGATCGGGAGGATCGCCTGGTACTCGGGGTTCCGGCCGGACTTGGCCGAGCCGCCGGCGGAGTCACCCTCGACGATGAAGATCTCGCACTTGGTGGGGTCGTTCGACTGGCAGTCGCTCAGCTTGCCCGGCAGGGAGGCCGTCTCCAGCAGGCCCTTGCGGCGCGTCAGGTCGCGCGCCTTGCGGGCCGCCACGCGCGCGGTGGCCGCCTGGATGCCCTTGCGGATGATGTCCGCGGCCTCGTTGGGGTTGCGGTCCAGCCAGTCGGCCAGGTGCTCGTAGACGACGCGCTGGACGAAGGTCTTGACCTCGGTGTTGCCCAGCTTGGTCTTCGTCTGGCCCTCGAACTGGGGCTCGCTCAGCTTGACCGAGATGATCGCGGTCAGACCCTCGCGGATGTCGTCACCGGTGAGGTTGTCGTCCTTCTCGCGCAGCAGCCGCTTGTCGCGCGCGTACTTGTTGATCAGCGAGGTCAGCGCGGACCGGAAGCCCTCTTCGTGCGTACCGCCCTCGTGCGTGTGGATGATGTTGGCGAAGGAGTACACACCCTCGGTGTAGCCGCCGTTCCACTGCATGGCGACCTCGAGGGACAGGTGCTTGTCCTTGTCCTCGGCCTCCAGGTCGATCACAGTGGGGTGCACCACGTCTCCCTTGCGGGAGTTGAGGTACGTCACGAAGTCGACGATGCCGCCCTCGTAGTGGTACGAGACGGCCTTGACCTCGTGCTTCTCGTCCTCACCGGCCTCGTCCGCGCCGGCCGTGGCCTTCGCCGACTCGCGCTCGTCGGCGAGGTTGATCCGCAGACCCTTGTTGAGGAACGCCATCTCCTGGAAGCGCCTCGACAGCGTCTCGAAGGAGTAGTTCGTGGTCTCGAAGATGTCCGGGTCGGCCCAGAAGGTGACCGTGGTGCCGTGCTCTTCGGTGGCCTCGTGCTGGGCGAGCGGGGCCGTCGGGACGCCCAATTTGTAGTCCTGCGTCCAGCGGTAGCCGTCGGTCTTGACCTCGACGGCGACCTTGGTCGACAGGGCGTTCACCACGGACACGCCGACGCCGTGCAGACCACCGGAGACCGCGTAGCCGCCGCCGCCGAACTTGCCGCCCGCGTGCAGCACGGTCAGCACGACCTCGACGGCCGGCTTGCCCTCGGTCGGCACGATGCCCACCGGGATGCCACGGCCGTTGTCCACGACCCGTACACCGCCGTCGGCGAGGATCGTCACGTCGATCGTGTCCGCGTGCCCGGCCAGCGCCTCGTCGACGGAGTTGTCGACGACCTCCTGCACCAGGTGGTGCAGGCCGCGCTCACCGGTCGAGCCGATGTACATGCCGGGCCGCTTGCGGACCGCGTCCAGACCCTCGAGGACGGTGATGGCACTGGCGTCGTACGAGGCGGTGACCTCGCCGTTGGAGGTGATCGCCTCGCTGCTCACGCCTTCGTCGGTGGACGGGATGTTCTCGTTGGGGTTGCCGGAATCGGCCACGAAGCGCCCTTTCTGGCACAGCACGAGCCAGGCTCGTCGGCGGGTTGCCGGAGCGGCTGCGGCATGTTGCGTTGGTAAGCCTTGATCAGCGTTGCTCAGCTTTTCCCGGACGGTCCCCAGCGAGTGGGGCGGGATTGGCTCCAGTCTACCGGTAGCACTGACACTGATGGGGGTTTGCCGGTACCTGAGTCCGCATGTGCCGCCCTCGACGGGTCTTCCCCGACTCCCGATATGCGGATGGGGGCTCCAAGAGGCTCACGGAGCCACTCAGCGCTTCCGGCCGTCAACCCTTGGCTACTTCGGAGTCAGGTCGCTGTTCGCAACCGTGTGCGGTGCCGGAAAAGGGCGCTCGGAACGGCTGCGACAGGGCCGCGCCGGCCCGATGAGACGTGACGTAAGTCACCTGTAGGTATCGCCCGGCCCACTGCTGCCCGGGGCGCGCAGAGGGCCGTAGCGACGGGTGGGGGTGCTGGGGCCCAGCACCTTGATCTGCCGCACCGTGCCGTGCCCCAGGTCCTCGTTGAGGCGGGCGACCAGGGTCGGGGCGAGCAGCCGCAGATTCGTCGCCCAGGCCGTCGAGTCGCAGCGCACGACCAGGACGTGCTCGTCCTCGTCGTACCTCTCCGGGACACAGTGGTTGGCCACGTCCTCGCCTACGATCTGCGGCCAGCGGCCCATCACACCGCCCACCGCGGCCGGGGCCTCCCAGCCGCGCTCGGTGATCAGCCGGTTGATCGCCGAGCCGAGCGCCATCGGATCGCGGCCGTCGGCGCGCGCGCCGGAGCGCAGCCCGCCGCGCCGCGCCTGCTTCTTCTGCTGAGCCGCGTCCCCCCGCGCGCGTGCGGCTTCCTTCGCCGCCCGGAGCGCCACGCGCGCGAGGTCGACGCCGGAGGGCTCGGGGGTGTTCTTCGGCTCCGGTGTGCTCATACGCGCTCCACCGCCCCCTCGGACACGGCGAACCGCGTCCCGGAGAGCACATGCGGTACGTCGTCGTCGACCGCGGCCGTCACCAGGACCTGCTCGCCGGGCGCGACCAGCTCGGCGAGGCGCTCACGGCGGCGGGTGTCCAGCTCGGCGAAGACGTCGTCGAGCACCAGCACCGGCTCATTGCCCTCGGCACGCAGCAGGTCGTACGAGGCCAGCCGCAGGGCCAGCGCGTAGGACCAGGCCTCGCCGTGCGAGGCGTAGCCCTTGGCGGGCAGCTGGCCGAGCTTGAGCTGGAGGTCGTCCCGGTGCGGGCCGACCAGGGTGACGCCCCGCTCGATCTCCTGCTTGCGGGCCTCGGCGAGCGCGGCCATCAGCTGTTCGAAGAGGTCCTCGCGGGTGTGCGCCTCGCCCGGCGCGGACGGCTTGTACTCCAGGGCGATGGGGCCGCCGCCGGGAGCGAGCTGCTCGTACGCCTTGTCGGCGAGCGGCTGGACGGCCGCGATCAGATCCAGGCGCTGGGCGAGCAGCTCGGCGCCCGCGCGCGCGAGGTGCTGGTCCCAGATGTCGAGTGTGGACATGTCCATGCTGCGGCCGCCGTGGCGACGGGCCAGCGCGGCCGACTTCA
This sequence comes from Streptomyces sp. NPDC055506, assembly GCF_053643595.1. Taxonomy (NCBI): domain Bacteria; kingdom Bacillati; phylum Actinomycetota; class Actinomycetes; order Kitasatosporales; family Streptomycetaceae; genus Streptomyces; species Streptomyces sp. NPDC055506. Next base: position 16,903 of record NZ_JBSHKH010000068.1, read on the forward strand.
GCAGGGTGTTGCGCTGCTTGAGGACCCGGTCGTAGTCGGAGCGGACCCCGGCCATGCGCGGGGAGCGGGCGGTGATCAGCTCGTCGAGGAAGCGGCGCCGCTCACCGGGGTCGCCCTTGACCAGGGCGAGATCCTCGGGCGCGAAAAGGACCGTCCGTATGATCCCCAGCACGTCACGCGGCTTGACCTGCGAGGACCTGTTGATGCGGGCGCGGTTGGCGCGCCCGGGGTTCAGCTCCAGCTCGACCAGCTGCTGCCGCTCGCCCTGCCGGACCTGGGCCCGGATGATCGCGCGCTCGGCGCCCATGCGGACCAGGGGAGCGTCGGAGGAGACCCGGTGGCTGCCGAGGGTGGCGAGATAGCCGACCGCCTCGACGAGGTTGGTCTTGCCCTGCCCGTTCGGTCCGACGAAGGCCGTCACCCCCGGATCGAGCGGGACCTCGACCCGGGGATACGAGCGGAAGTCGGCCAGCGACAGATGCGTGACGTGCATGGGCGTTTCGCCGACCTCCCAGGCCCTCGGGTGCTGCTTGCTTCCGGCTGTTGCTTACTTCTTCTCGACCGCGTGGCCGCCGAACTGGTTCCGCAGCGCCGCGATCATCTTCATCTGAGGCGAGTCCTCCTGGCGGGAGGCGAACCGCGCGAACAGCGACGCGGTGATCGCCGGCAGCGGCACCGCGTGGTCGATCGCGGCCTCCACAGTCCAGCGTCCCTCGCCGGAGTCCTGTGCATAACCCCGGAGCCCGTCCAGGTGCTCGTCCTCGTCGAGCGCGTTGACCGCGAGGTCCAGCAGCCAGGAGCGGATGACCGTGCCCTCCTGCCAGGAGCGGAAGACGTCCCGGACGTCGGTCACGGAGTCGACCTTCTCCAGGAGTTCCCAGCCCTCGGCGTAGGCCTGCATCATCGCGTACTCGATGCCGTTGTGGACCATCTTCGCGAAGTGGCCGGCGCCGACCTTGCCCGCGTGCACCGCGCCGAAGTCGCCCTCCGGCTTGAGGGCGTCGAAGACCGGCTGCACCTTGGCGACGTTCTCCTTGTCGCCGCCGTACATCAGCGCGTAGCCGTTCTCCAGGCCCCAGACACCGCCGGAGACACCGCAGTCGACGAAGCCGATGCCCTTGGCGGCCAGCTCCTCGGCGTGCTTCTCGTCGTCGGTCCAGCGGGAGTTGCCGCCGTCCACGACGACGTCACCGGGCTCCAGCAGGTCGGCGAGCTCGTCGATCGTGGACTGCGTGGCCTCGCCTGCCGGGACCATCACCCAGATCACGCGCGGGCCGCTGAGCTTGCCCACAAGCTCCTGCAGGCTGTGGACATCGGCGAGATCCGGATTGCGGTCGTATCCGAGGACGGTGTGGCCCGCGCGGCGGATCCGCTCGCGCATGTTGCCGCCCATCTTGCCGAGGCCGACGAGACCGAGATCCATCAGTTGTTTTCCTTAGGTGTACAGGTGTCCGACGTGGCGTTGCGGCACTCGCGTGCCGCGTCCGAGCCTAAACCCGGACGCTCGCGCACATCTGTGGGCATACGCGCTCAGTCGTAGGCCCTCACCTGCGGCTTTGCCCCCAGCCTGTGGACAACCACAGGCGGCTTCCGAAGGGCTCAGCCGCTGAGCCGCACCGGCATGATCAGGTACTTGTAGGCGTCGTCCGCCTCGGCGTCCAGCGCCGGCTTGCCGCTGAGCAGCGCGGGCTTCGTGGACGTCGTGAAGGACAGCTGGGCGACCGGGGAGTCGATCGCGCTCAGGCCGTCCAGCAGGAACGTCGGGTTGAAGGCGATCGACACGTCGTCGCCCTCGAGCTGGGCGTCGACCCGCTCCACAGCCTGTGCGTCGTCGCTGGAGCCGGCCTCCAGGATCAGCACGCCCTGCTCGAAGCTGAGCCGCACCGGGGTGTTGCGCTCGGCGACCAGGGCCACACGCTTGACGGCCTCCACGAAGGGGGCGGTCTCGATCACGGCGACGCTGTTGAACTCGGTCGGGAACAGCGAGCGGTACTTCGGGAGGTCGCCCTCCAGCAGACGGGTCGTGGTACGGCGGCCGGCGCCCTCGAAACCGATCAGGCCCTCGCCCGAGCCCCCGCCGGACAGCGCCAGGATCACCTGGTCGCCGCTGGTCAGGGCCTTGGCAGTGTCCAGGAGCGTCTTGGCGGGCACCAGGGCGACCGCGGAGGCCTCCGGGTTCTCCGGCTTCCACAGGAACTCGCGGACCGCGAAGCGGTAGCGGTCGGTGGACGCCAGCGTGACGGTGTCGCCCTCGATCTCGATACGCACACCCGTGAGGACGGGCAGGGTGTCGTCACGGCCGGCCGCGATGGCCACCTGGGCGGCCGCGGAGGCGAAGACCTCGCCGGGGACCGTGCCCGTCGCGTTCGGCATCTGCGGCAGGGCCGGGTACTCCTCCACAGGCAGGGTGTGGAGTGTGAACCGCGAGGAGCCGCAGACCACGGTCGCCCGTACACCGTCTGTGGAGATCTCCACCGGCCGGTTGGGGAGCGCGCGGCAGATGTCGGCCAGCAGGCGGCCGGAGACCAGAACCGTGCCCTCCTCCTCGACCTCCGTCTCCACCGAGACCCGCGCGGAGACCTCGTAGTCGAAGCTGGACAGGCTCAGCTGGCCTTCCTCGGCCTTCAGCAGCAGGCCGGCGAGGACAGGCGCCGGCGGACGGGCCGGGAGGCTGCGCGCTGCCCAGGCCACTGCTTCCGCGAGTACGTCGCGTTCCACCCGGATCTTCACTGTTGCCGCCTCCTGCTGTTGCCGGCGCTTCTCGCTCTGCCTGGCCCTCGTCGTCTGTCTCGGTGTCGACGGTCCCCGGGACGGGGAGGACACCGGGGACCAGTCTGACGCACGGCACTGACAGTAGGTGCCTCTCGGGGTCAAGTCGTGACGAGGGGCGGTCGGGCACCGAAGAGCGAGTTGTGCACAGGACCCGCTTCGAAACGAATTCCCAGCTCTCTCTAGTTGGGAGTAGTAGTAGGGCCTGTGGATACCGTGGATAACCGCGTTTGCCCAGCTCAGAGCTGAAATTTTGTCCACCGAGCCTGTGGGTGACGGCAGTGGACAACCTGGTGTCTCTGTGGAGAACGGAAAGTTCTGCACACACCGTGCACAGGGAGAGGCGACTTCTCCCCAGCGTCGTCCCCAGCTTTACCCACCTTTCCCACAGCCCAACCCGGCAGCTTTGTGTGACGCCTTTCACTCGACCCGGTGAGGAGGCGCGTCGTGTTGCCGAACAGTGGACAGCGATGTGGAGAAGCGCGTGATCGCTGGGGACAACTGGCCCCAGCCTGTGGGTTGTCGGTGGAAAACTCGATGCACAGCCTGTGGATCTCCTCGCTGTCCACAGTCTGTGGAGATCCTTCGTCCACGAATCCACAAGCAGGTGACCTGGCCTGATGGCCCCTCAGCAGGAGCCTCTGTGGACACAGTCTGGACAACTTCCCAGTCCCCAGGATGTGGACGGGAAAAAGTCACCGAATCTGTGGAGGGTGGCCGTAACCCGGCAGGTAATCGAACAGCCGGGGACCGCGACATGGCGACGGAGACCGTGGCATGACGAAGGGCGCCCCCGGAAACCTCCTCCGGGAGCGCCCTCGGCGGCCCTGTCGCTCGGTGTGTCAGCCGTTCTTGATGCGGTTGGTCAGCTCGGTGACCTGGTTGTAGATGGAGCGGCGCTCGGCCATCAGATTGCGGATCTTGCGGTCCGCGTGCATCACCGTCGTGTGGTCGCGGCCGCCGAACAGCGCGCCGATCTTCGGCAGCGACAGGTCCGTCAGTTCACGGCACAGGTACATGGCGATCTGCCGGGCGGTGACGAGGGCGCGGCCCCGGGACGTGCCGCAGAGGTCCTCGACGGTCAGCCCGAAGTAGTCCGCCGTCGCGCTCATGATGGCCGTCGACGTGATCTCGGGGGCCGAGTCCTCGCCGCCGGGGATGAGGTCCTTGAGGACGATCTCCGTCAGGCCCAGATCCACCGGCTGCCGGTTGAGCGAGGCGAACGCCGTGACCCGGATCAGCGCGCCCTCCAGTTCGCGGATGTTGCGCGAGATCCGGGACGCGATGAACTCCAGCACCTCCGGGGGCGCGTTCAGCTGCTCCTGGACCGCCTTCTTGCGCAGGATCGCGATACGCGTCTCCAGCTCGGGCGGCTGGACGTCGGTGATCAGGCCCCACTCGAAACGGTTCCGCAGCCGGTCCTCCAGCGTGACCAGCTGCTTCGGCGGCCGGTCGCTGGAGAGCACGATCTGCTTGTTCGCGTTGTGGAGCGTGTTGAAGGTGTGGAAGAACTCCTCCTGCGTCGACTCCTTGTCCGCCAGGAACTGGATGTCGTCGACGAGCAGGATGTCCATCTCGCGGTACCGCTTGCGGAAGCTGTCGCCCTTGCCGTCGCGGATGGAGTTGATGAACTCGTTGGTGAACTCCTCCGAGCTCACGTACCGCACCCGTGTGCCCGGGTAGAGGCTGCGGGCGTAGTGCCCGATCGCGTGCAGCAGGTGCGTCTTGCCGAGCCCGGACTCCCCGTAGATGAACAACGGGTTGTAGGCCTTCGCCGGCGCCTCGGCGACAGCGACCGCGGCGGCGTGCGCGAAGCGGTTGGAGGCGCCGATGACGAACGTGTCGAAGAGGTACTTGGGGTTCAGACGCGCGGTGGGCTCACCGGGGCCGGTCGCCGGCGCGGGCTGCGCGGCCAGCGGGCCGGGCGCGCCGGTGGTCGGCAGGTTCGGGCCGACGGGGCCGCCGCGGTGCACATGCCCCGAACCGGCCGGCGGCTCGGGCAGCTCCCGGCGGACCGCGTCGCGCTGGTCGTATTCGGGGCGTGAGGTGTCGTAGTCGGAGCGCGGCTGCTCGTAGGAGGGGCGCTCCATGGACTGCGGGCGGTAGTCCTGGGGGGACGAGCCGTAGGAGTCCTGTGATCCGTGGGAGCCACGGGATCCGTGTGAACCGTGTGAGCCGTAGGAGTCCTGCGAGCCGTGGGATCCGTACGAGTCCTGGGGCCCGTGGGATTTATAGGAGTCCTGGGACCCGTAGGAGTCCTGCGCGCTGTACGAGTCCTGAGGGCTGCCGTACTGGTCCTGACCGCCGTACTGGTCCTGCGAGGCGTAGGAGTCCTGCGCCGGTGACGCGTACGGGTCACGCTCGGGGAAGCCGAGGCGCTGCTGCTGCCAGCCGTACTCGTCCTGCGTGGGCCGCGGCCAGGCGCCGGGCTCGGGGCGCTGGTACTCGGACGGGTACGCGGGGCGCGGGTTGGGCAGTTGATCTCCGCGCGTAGGCGGAAGCTGATCGCCGGCCGCTCCCGGCATCGGGTCGGCGCGGTGGCGGCCGTATCCCTCGTATCCGTCGCGGTCCTGGCGCGCGGCGGGGAGCTCGGGCTCCTCGTAGCGCGGCTGCTGAGGGCGGGCAGGGGGCGCCGGCGCGGCCGGGGGCTCACCCGCGGAGTCGTCGACGGTGATCGCGATCCGGATCGGGCGGCCGCACTCGCGGCTCAGCGTCTCGCTGACGATGGGCGCCAGACGGCCCTCGAGTACGCCCTTCGCGAATTCGTTCGGTACGGCGAGCAGAGCGGTGTCCGCGACCAGCGCGAGCGGCTGGCAGCGCCGGATCCAGTGCTCGTCCTTGGTCTCGACCCCCTGACCGCGACCCTCCCCGAGGAGCTGCTCCAATACGCGTGGCCACACTGCGGCAAGATCGGCAGGTACGTCAGCCACAGGGCACGCTCTCTCACAGGTCCCACGAACGTGTGGTTCTGGGACGGCTCGGGATGTAAATCGGGTGGGGCAGGGATAAGGGAACGAATCGGAGTTCCGTCACGGTAGTCAGCGCGGCCGGTACGGTTCAAGTTGTTGTCCCCAGCCTGTGGACAAGTGTCTCCCGGCGACTCCTGGTTTGACCGGATGGCGTAGCCGCGCGTACCGTAACCAGGTCGAGTTGTCGATGGCTGCTGCCGCCTGCCTCCGATGGGCACAGATCATTTGGATGATCGGTCAGCGGTGCACTCGGGCGTCACTGCGAGCTACTCGTGGGCGCACGGTGACAGCCAGGACGGCACCCCGCAACTACCGATTTCTTCTGGAGCCCCCGAGTGAGCAAGCGCACCTTCCAGCCGAACAACCGTCGTCGCGCGAAGACCCACGGCTTCCGCCTGCGGATGCGCACCCGTGCCGGCCGCGCGATTCTCGCGAACCGCCGCAGCAAGGGTCGCGCCAGCCTGTCCGCCTGATCCCGATCAGGTCATGACGTCGTGCTGCCTACCGAGCATCGGCTGAGGCGGCGCGAGGACTTCGCGACCGCGGTACGGCGAGGACGCCGGGCAGGACGCCCGCACCTCGTCGTCCATCTACGAAGCGGTGCCACGGACCCGCATGCGCCTGGGGAGAGCGCTCCCCCGACGCGTGCGGGTTTCGTCGTGAGCAAAGCCGTGGGTGGCGCGGTCGTGCGCAACAAAGTGAAGCGCAGGCTTCGCCATCTGATGCGCGAGCGAGTCGCCCAGCTGCCCCCCGGTAGCCTGGTAGTCGTACGAGCGCTGCCCGGTTCGGGCGACGCCGACCAAGCACAGCTGGCCCGAGACCTGGATGCCGCTCTCCAGCGGTTGCTGGGAGGGGGCGCGCGATGAAGTACCCGCTGCTGGCTCTGATCAAGCTCTACCAGTGGACGATCAGTCCGCTGCTCGGGCCGGTCTGCAAGTACTACCCGTCGTGCTCCCACTACGGCTACACGGCCATCGACCGGCACGGTGCCATCAAGGGAACGGCACTCACGGCCTGGCGCATTCTGCGGTGCAATCCGTGGTCGCTGGGTGGTGTGGACCATGTCCCGCCGCGTAAGCGCCCGCGGTGGCACGAAATGCTGCGTACCGCGTGGCGTGCACGCAAGGGCGGGCCCTCCGCCGCCGACCCGGCCATCGAGGGACAGACTTCTCCCACAAGTCAGTCCAGTCCTTCGAGCCCGGCCGCAGAGACACCGTCCCATGCCCAAGGAGCATGATTAGTGGACACGATTGCCAGCCTCTTCAGCTTCATCACCACACCCGTCTCCTGGGTCATCGTCCAGTTCCATTCGGTCTACGGAGCCATCTTCGGCCCTGACACCGGGTGGGCCTGGGGCCTGTCGATCGTGTCCCTGGTGATCCTCATCCGTATCTGCCTCATCCCGCTCTTCGTGAAGCAGATCAAGTCGACCCGGGCCATGCAGACGCTGCAGCCCGAGATGAAGAAGATCCAGGAGCGCTACAAGAACGACAAGCAGCGCCAGTCCGAAGAGATGATGAAGCTGTACAAGGAGACGGGCACCAACCCGCTCTCCTCGTGCCTTCCCATCCTGGCGCAGTCGCCGTTCTTCTTCGCCCTGTACCACGTGCTCAACAGCATCGCGACGGGCGACACCATCGGTGTGATCAACCAGAGCCTGCTGCAGAGCGCGCAGAAGGCTCACATCGTCGGAGCGCCGCTGGCGGCGAAGTTCACCGACAGCTCGTCGAAGGTGGAAGCACTCGGTGCCTCCCTCACCGACGTCCGCGTGGTCACCGCCGTCATGATCGTCCTGATGTCGGCGTCGCAGTTCTTCACCCAGCGCCAGCTGATGACGAAGAACATCGACACCACGGTGAAGACACCGTTCATGCAGCAGCAGAAGATGCTGATGTACGTCTTCCCCGTCATGTTCGCCGTCTTCGGCATCAACTTCCCCGTCGGTGTCCTCGTCTACTGGCTGACCACCAACGTGTGGACCATGGGCCAGCAGATGTACGTCATCCGCAACAACCCGACCCCGGGTTCCAAGGCCCAGGCCTCCTACCTGGAGCGCCTGCAGAAGCACGTCGCGCAGCACAGCAAGGTCGGCCGACGCCGCGACCGGGCCATCGTCAAGGCGATCGTCGCCAAGGGACGCGACCGCAACGAGTTCGAGCGCAAGTTCATCAACGGCCTCAGCAAGGCCGGACTCGTCGCCCAGGCCGACGGCACCGTGATCAAGGGCGACACCTCGGCCGCTGTGGAGACCGAGGACGGTATGACCACGGCTGCCCCGAAGCGCCAGCAGCCCAAGCGCCAGAGCAAGTCTCAGCGGCAGCATGGTGGTGCGACGAAGGCGGCCGGCGAGTCCGAGTCCAAGACGTCGCTGAGCAAGTCGGACGAGCCCGAGGACGCCAAGCCCGCCTCCGCTGCCCAGAAGGGCGGCGCCAAGCCCGCCGGCGGTACCCGCAGCAAGGCCCAGTCCGGACAGCGCAAGGGCCCGCAGCGGCCCAAGTCCCCGTCCAAGAAGTAAGAAGGAGTCCATCCCGTGACGGAAGGCACCACCTCCGCCGCTGCCGAGGGTGCAGACACCCTGTCCCGCCTGGAGCAGGAAGGCGAGATCGCTGCGGACTACCTGGAGGGTCTGCTCGACATCGCCGACCTCGACGGCGACATCGACATGGACGTCGAGGCCGACCGTGCCTCTGTCTCGATCATCAGCGACTCGGGCCGCGACCTGCAGAAGCTGGTCGGCCGTGACGGCGAGGTGCTGGAGGCGCTCCAGGAGCTCACCCGTCTGGCGGTGCACCGGGAGACCGGCGACCGCAGCCGTCTGATGCTCGACATCGCGGGATACCGCGCCCAGAAGCGCTCCGAGCTGTCCGAGCTGGGCGCCAAGGCCGCCGCCGAGGCCAAGAGCAGCGGTGAGGCCGTGAAGATGAAGCCGATGACGCCGTTCGAGCGCAAGGTCGTGCACGACGCGGTCAAGGCCGCGGGCCTGCGCAGTGAGTCCGAGGGCGAGGAGCCGGAGCGCTTCGTCGTCGTGCTGCCCGCCTGATCGGTCCCTAGGTCTCCCGGCCCCGTCTGTTGCGCAGGCGGGGCCGAACTTTGTCAGCCTGATAGTTCTGGTGGTTCTGGCGTCGGCGCTGGGCGCGCTGACGCGGTACGGAAGGACGGTCCCCCGTGACGGAGGCAGCGGAGCTTCCCCCCGCGCCCGAGCAGGCGCGCGAGGTGTTCGGTGATCGCTTCGCGGATGCGGTGCGGTACGCCGAGTTGCTCGCGCATGCGGGCGTGCAGCGCGGTCTCATCGGTCCGCGTGAAGTGCCCCGCCTGTGGGAGCGGCACCTGCTGAACTGCGCGGTGCTCTCGGAGGTCGTGCCGGAGGGTGTGACCGTGTGCGATGTCGGCTCGGGCGCAGGCCTGCCCGGCATTCCCCTGGCGCTCGTCCGGGAGGATCTGAAGATCACGCTGCTGGAGCCGCTGTTGCGGCGCACCAACTTCCTCACCGAGGTCGTGGAGCTGCTCGGCCTCGATCACGTGACGGTCGTTCGCGGCCGGGCCGAAGAGGTCATGGGGAAGATCCAGCCTGTCCACGTCGTGACCGCCCGAGCCGTCGCGCCGCTCGACCGTCTCGCCACCTGGGGCGTCCCGCTGCTGCGGCCCTACGGGGAGATGCTCGCGCTCAAGGGCGATGCCGCCGAGGAGGAGCTGAAGAGCGCGTCGGCGGCGCTGAGCAAGCTGGGTGCTGTGGAGACGTCCATCCTGCATGTGGGTGAAGGCGTGGTGGACCCGATGTCCACGGTCGTTCGGGTCGAGGTTGGGGAGAGCCCCGGCGGTGTGCGCTTCGCCGCGAAGCGCGCCAAGGCGGCTCGTACGGGTCGGGCACGTCGGCGCCGCTGAGCGGATCCCGTCCGGACGACGCTGATCCGTCCCGACGACGCTGATCCGTCCTGAGGACGAGACGTACTCCACACAAGCTGCCAAACCGATGCGTGCCGGAGTGTCGCGGCGGTTCGGCCACGGCAGCTGTGCATCGTGTTTCACGTGAAACGTCGCTCACTGCTGCACGGCATCATCAGTCGTGGCCGCGCTGCGGCCGAACCCCGCGACCGTAAGCCTCTCGGTTCACTCGATGAGGGAACCGAGTTGTCCACAGAGGTGGATTTCTCCACAGAACGCCAGGCCTCACTGGTTCACGACCCCGAAGGCATGGGAGGCTCTGTTCATAGCGAGCCTGAAGTCGAGGAGAGTGAATCCTTGCGGTCCGACGCCAACATCGCGGGACCGATGACCGATCCGGTCCCCGGTCCCCGTACCGAGTCGATGGGGGCGGATGTTTCACGTGAAACACCGCCTCCGATGGACGACACTCCCATCGGTCGTGCTGCCCAACTGGCGGTGGAGGCACTGGGCCGCGCCGGCGAGGGCCTGCCACGGCCCGAGCAGACCCGAATCATGGTGGTCGCCAACCAGAAGGGCGGTGTGGGCAAGACGACGACGACCGTCAATCTTGCCGCGTCACTGGCCCTGCACGGCGGCCGCGTCTTGGTGGTCGACCTCGACCCACAGGGCAATGCGTCCACGGCACTGGGTATCGACCATCACGCCGAAGTTCCTTCCATCTACGACGTGTTGGTGGAGAGCAAGCCGCTCTCCGAGGTCGTCCAGCCGGTCCCTGATGTCGAGGGTCTCTTCTGCGCACCCGCCACGATCGATCTCGCCGGTGCGGAGATCGAGCTGGTGTCCCTGGTGGCCCGGGAGAGCAGGCTGCAGCGTGCCATTCAGGCGTACGAGCAGCCGCTGGACTACATCCTCATCGACTGCCCGCCCTCACTCGGCCTCCTGACGGTCAATGCGTTGGTGGCGGGCCAGGAGGTCCTGATCCCCATCCAGTGCGAGTACTACGCGCTGGAAGGCCTTGGTCAGCTGTTGCGAAACGTCGATCTCGTTCGCGGGCACCTCAACCCCGCCCTGCATGTGTCGACCATCCTGCTCACCATGTACGACGGCCGGACGCGGCTTGCGTCCCAGGTCGCGGACGAGGTGCGCACCCACTTCGGCGACGAGGTACTGCGGACGAGCATCCCCCGTTCCGTCCGTATCTCCGAGGCGCCGAGTTATGGGCAGACGGTATTGACATACGATCCAGGATCGAGTGGTGCCCTCTCTTACCTTGAGGCGGCACGAGAGATCGCGCTGAAGGGCGTCGGCATCAGCTATGAAGCCACGCACGCTCACATCGGCGTACAGCAGAACGACCCGAGCATGGTGGAGGGCATCCAGTGAGTGAGCGACGGAGGGGACTGGGCCGTGGACTCGGCGCACTGATCCCCGCTGCCCCCACGGAGAAGTCGGTGGCCCAGGCGGCCGCAGGGGGAGCAGCTTCCGCATCCCCCACGGCAGTGCCCGCACTGCCGAACGACCGTGGGGTCGCGGCAGCGAAGGTGGCGACTCTGCCGACTGTTTCACGTGAAACAGAGGAGCCCATTCAGCCCAGTGCTCCCGCCGCGCCTGCAGCACCCATCGGTGCGCACTTCGCCGAGATCCCCCTCGACGACATCACGCCGAACCCGCGGCAGCCGCGTGAGGTCTTCGACGATGACGCGCTGGCCGAGCTCATCACCTCGATCAAGGAGGTCGGGCTCCTCCAGCCGGTCGTCGTACGGCAGGTGGGACCCGCCCGCTACGAGCTCATCATGGGCGAGCGCCGCTGGCGTGCCTGCCGCGAGGCGGGACTGGAGGCGATCCCGGCGATCGTGCGGGCCACGGAGGACGAGAAGCTCCTCCTGGACGCTCTGCTGGAGAACCTGCACCGCGCCCAGCTGAACCCGCTGGAAGAGGCAGCCGCCTACGACCAGTTGCTGAGGGACTTCAACTGCACGCACGATCAGCTGGCGGACCGCATCGGCCGGTCGCGCCCGCAGGTCTCCAACACCCTGCGTCTGCTGAAGCTCTCGCCGGCCGTCCAGCGCCGTGTTGCCGCCGGGGTGCTCTCCGCCGGCCACGCACGAGCGCTGCTGTCCGTCGAGGACTCGGAGGAGCAGGACAGGCTGGCCCACCGCATCGTGGCCGAGGGGCTCTCGGTGCGGGCCGTCGAGGAGATCGTGACCCTGATGGGCTCACGTCCTCAGAAGGCTCAGCGGCCCAAGGGCCCGCGTGCCGGTGCCCGGGTCTCTCCCGCGCTCTCCGACCTCGCCACGCGGCTGTCGGACCGTTTCGAGACGCGGGTGAAGGTCGACCTGGGCCAGAAGAAGGGCAAGATCACCGTCGAGTTCGCCTCCATGGAGGACCTGGAGCGGATCCTCGGTTCCCTTGCTCCTGGAGAGGGACCGGTCCTGCAGACGAGCCTTCTGGAGAGTGACTCCGAGGAGAGCGAGTCCTGAGTCTCCGGCAGGAGCCTCCGCTGTGCATCCGACAGAGCGGGCCGTGTCCGGTGTGTACCGGAACATGGCCCGCTCTTTCCTTTCTGGCGGTATCGATGGAATCGCATCGTGGATACGATGCGTTGGGGTACGGCGCGACCACCCGGCAGCACCTCTGAAAGGCAGGCAGGGGCCATGGGAACGATGAGCCGCACCGGACTGGTGAGCGCCGGTTTGGGACTGGGGGCGGTCGGTGGGTTCATCGGCAGTCTCCTCAGGGAACGGAGCGCTCTGACAGCCGCCCGCGACGCGGCGGGCGAAGGAAGCGAGGAACAGCCTTCATGGGGCGTCGGCTCGTACCGCTCACGCTGGACAACCTTCAGGACCTTCCCAAGCGCTGTCGCTCGTGTGTCTTCTGGGAGCTCGACCCAGTCAGCGGTGAGGCCGCGGTAAAGGCGGGCACACCGGCCTTCGAGAAGGAGTCCTGGATCTCGGCTGTTCTGCTGGACTGGGGATCCTGCGGCCGGGTCGTGTACGTCGACGATGTGCCGGTGGGCTTTGTGCTCTACGCCCCTCCCGCCTACGTCCCCCGTTCCATGGCGTTTCCCACGAGTCCCATCTCTCCCGACGCGGTTCAGTTGATGACCGCGTTCATCATGCCGGGCTACCAGGGGCAGGGACTGGGCCGGGTGATGGTCCAGACGGTCGCCAAGGATCTGCTGCGACGCGACTTCAAGGCGATCGAGGCGTTCGGAGATGTGCGCTGGAAGGAGCCGGCCTGTGTGCTGCCGGCTGACCATCTCCTGGCAGTGGGCTTCAAGACGGTCAGGCAGCACCCCACCAGTCCCCGGCTGAGGCTGGAGCTGAGATCGACGCTCTCCTGGAAGGAAGACGTCGAGATGGCGCTGGACCGGCTCCTAGGCGCCGTACAGAAGGAGCCGGCGCTGCGACCGCTGTAGTGCAGTCAAACGAATGGGCCAACCCTTCCGGGTTGGCCCATTCGTGTTTCACGTGAAACATGCACCGTCGCCGTGACGGCTCAGCCGATTCACTCGGCGATGAACTCCTCGAGGTCGCGAACGATCGCGGCCTTCGGCTTCGCGCCCACGATGGTCTTGGCGACCTCGCCGCCCTGGTAGACGTTCAGGGTCGGGATGGACATGACGCCATACTTGGCGGCCGTACCCGGGTTCTCGTCGATGTTCAGCTTGACGACCTCGATCTTCTCGCCGTACTCGGAGGCGATCGCCTCGAGGGACGGCGCGATCTGGCGGCACGGCCCGCACCAGGCGGCCCAGAAGTCCACCAGGACAGGCTTGTCGCTCTTGAGGACGTCCTGCTCGAAGGAGTCGTCGGTCACATTCTTCAGGGTGCCGGCCACGGCGGGCTCCTTAACTGGTTGGTGCGCGGGGCGGGTAGGGAGGGGTTCAGACAGAGGTCTTCTCGGGCTCGGGCTGCTCTTCGTCCGCGAGGGCGGCGAGGAAGCGCTCGGCGTCGAGCGCAGCGGAGCAGCCGGTCCCGGCCGCGGTGATCGCCTGGCGGTAGGTGTGGTCGACCACGTCGCCGGCACCGAAGACACCGGTCAGGTTCGTGCGCGTCGACGGCGCCTCCACCTTCAGGTAGCCCTCTTCGTCCAGGTCGAGCTGACCCTTGAAGAGCTCGGTGCGGGGGTCGTGGCCGATGGCGATGAACAGGCCGGTCACCGGCAGGTCGGAGAGCTCACCGGTCTTGAGGTTGCGCAGCTTCAGGCCCGAGAGCTTCGGGTCGCCCTGGATCTCGGCGACCTCGCTGTCCCACACGAACTTGATCTTCGGGTCGGCGAAGGCACGCTCCTGCATGGCCTTGGAAGCGCGCAGGGTGTCGCGGCGGTGGACCACGGTCACGGACTTGGCGAACCGCGAGAGGAAGGTGGCCTCCTCCATGGCGGTGTCGCCGCCACCGATCACGGCGATGTCCTGGTCCTTGAAGAAGAACCCGTCACAGGTGGCGCACCAGGACACCCCACGGCCGGAGAGGGCGTCCTCGTTCGGCAGACCGAGCTTGCGGTGCTGCGAGCCGGTGGAGACGATGACGGCCTTCGCCCGGTGGACGGTGCCGGCGGTGTCCGTGACGGTCTTGATCTCGCCGGACAGGTCGACGGCCACGACATCGTCCGGGACGAGTTCGGCGCCGAAGCGCTCCGCCTGGGCACGCATGTTGTCCATGAGCTCGGGGCCCATGATGCCGTCCTGGAAGCCAGGGAAGTTCTCGACGTCGGTGGTGTTCATGAGCGCACCGCCTGCGGTGACGGCCCCCTCGAACACCAGCGGCTTCAGCGACGCGCGCGCGGTGTAGAGGGCCGCCGTGTAGCCGGCGGGCCCGGAGCCGATGATGATCACGTTACGGACGTCGCTCACGGCTTGTTTCCTCGTCTCTGGTCTGCGTCGTTCGACCGGTGGGAGCCTCTTTCGGAACTCTCACACCACCCAACGGATCCTAAGGGGCGCGCATTCCCGCTGTGTCCGGGCACACGGAGATGCGGCACTGTGCTGGATACCACGCAGGGCCAGGACGATGCACTCGCTCAGGAGGACGGGTAGGAGCGCTCCAGGAGGACCTTGCCCCCGGCAGTGGACGCCTGGTGATCCACACAGGTCGCGTCGACGATATAGGCGGTGACCCGGGTGGCGTCGGTGGCGTCGGGAAGCAGCACGAGCATGGCCTTCTTCCCCTGATACCTACCGTTCTCCACAGCCAGGGCCGCGTCCTTGCGCCCGATGCCGTCACGGACGCAGCCGGGCACGGTGGGCTCCCTGAGGAACTTGGGGTGGTTGCTGCCGGGGGCGGTCGCCGCGCCGAGGGGGGTGCGGGAACTGCCGCCTTCCTCGCTCTGGTTCTCGGCGAGGAGATCGGTGACCTGCTTCTGCAGCTTCCCCTCGGAGAAGGTGTCCGCCGCGGTGGTCTGCCGGTCGCCCGCTGTGTCGTGGGGCGGCTTGTTGTCGCCGAGTGACGACAGCAGGACGGAGCCAAGCCCCAGGGCTGCCACCGTGAAGACGGTCCCCAGGACGGCGATCCTGCGCCGCCCGTTCCGTGTGCGTCCCTTGCGGCCCGGTCCGGTGGTGGAAGAGCGGGGGCGACCGGCGGGCCGGTCGGCGGGCGTCGATGTTTCACGTGAAACATGCGCACCACTGTCGTCCTCGGAAGCGGAGCGGGAAGCACTGGCCGGCGTCAGCCCCTCAGCGGCCTCAGGCTCCGTGGCGTTCAGCAGAGCCTCGGCGGCGAGTGCGGCATCGATGCGGCCCGCGACAGCGGCGGGCATGCGCGGCGGTCCCGGCAGCGTGCCGAGCAGGCCGCGGATCTCCTCCAGTGAGGCATAGACGTCCGCGCAGAGCTCGCACTCGTCCAGATGGCGACGCACGTCGGTGCTCCGGGACGGCGGGAGAATGCCTTCGGAGAGGTCGGAGATCTCCGCGACGTCCGGGTGCCCGGCCATGTCTGTCGTCGACGTCACGCTCGTCCACCTCCGCCCTTCACTGCAGCTGAGTCGCTGGGTCCTGTGTCCGGCGGTCCCGTTCGGCGTGGTCCCGCTGCGGGTGGGACGGTTGGCTCTTGCGTCCGGTTCCGTTCCCCGCCCGGGTTCTTGTCCTGGCGGCCGTTGTCCGGTCGTAGATGGGTGAGCAGCGGCAGGAGTCTGGCTCTGCCGCGTGCGCATCGGCTCTTGACCGTGCCGGTCGGCACCTCGAGGATGCGGGCCGCCTCCGCGACCGGGTAGCCCTGCATGTCCACCAGGACGAGCGCCGCGCGCTGGTCGGCCGGCAGGGTGCCCAGGGCTTCGATGAGCTGCCGATGGAGATCGTTGCGCTCGGCGGGCGCGGAAGCCGACTCGTGCGGCTCCAGCAGCTGCTCCAGGCGCTCGGTGTCGTCGACGGGAGAGGTCTTCCGGGAGGCGACCTTGCGGGCGCGGTCCAGGCAGGCGTTCACCGTGATCCTGTGCAGCCAGGTTGTGACGGCCGACTGGCCCCGGAAGGTGTGGGCGGCCCGGTAGGCGGATACGAGGGCGTCCTGCACCGCGTCAGCGGCCTCCTCGCGGTCCCCCAGCGTCCGCAGGGCGACGGCCCAGAGGCGATCGCGATGCCGCCGCACGATCTCACCGAAGGCGTCGGGGTCGCCTTCGACATGGCGGGCGAGCAGATCCTGATCGCTTACTCCGTCGTACCCGGTGCCGTCTGCCATCGGCCTCCTTCCTCGAGGCAGATGCGGTCAGCTGGTCACCTTGATGTCCGCCACCCTGCCGCGCCACTTGCCGTCGTCCGACTGCATGGGCAGCTCGGTCAGCCACACCAGAAGGTAGCGGCTTTTGAGGGCCTTGGGCTTGAGTTCCACCGTCGTCCCCTTGCCCTCGGCGACCTTGGTGTAGGCGTCGAAGGACGTAGGCTCCGAGCCCGCGTCCGCGCTCGCGCTGCGGAGCTCGACCGAGGTGTCCCCGACGAAGGTGACCTTCACCTTTCCGACCTGCTGGACCTTGCCGAGGTCGAGGATGACACCGACACCCGACTTCAGGCGGCCGAAGTCCGAACTCAGGTAGAAGTCCGTCTGCCAGTAGGTGGCCGTGCTGTTGTCGTAGACCTTCCCTATGTCGGACGGCTTCTCGGAACCGTCAGCGCCGAAGGGGTCGAAGTCGCGGGCACCGCTGATGGCGATGGGCTTGCCGCCCGTCGGCTTCTTCGGGCTCTTGTCGTTCCCGTCGTTGGTCTGCGTCTGGCCCGGGTCCTCGTTCTTGCCGCCCTGGTCCATGAGCGCGTCCGCCAGCTGCCAGCTGCCGAGGCCCAGTGCGGCGATCAGGAGGGCGGACACGGCCCACTTCAGGGCCTTGCCCGTGCGGCTCTGCAGCGGGGGCGGCGGGGCCGGGACCGGCTGGGTGGCGCCGTGACGCGGGGCCTGGCGGCCGTACGTGCCCTGCTGGTACGTCGTGCGCTGGTACTCGGGCGGGGCGGTGAACGCCGGCTCCGGCGGGCGGATGCGGGGCATCTCGCCGATCGCCTTCACCAGCTCCTCGGGCGTCGTGCACGGCGACTCGTGCCGGGACGCGGTGGCTCCGTCGTTGACGAGCGCGCGCATGGACAGTTCGGAGAGCCCGCGGTGCACACCGGCACGCACCTGGTCGGGTGCGATCAGGCCGATGTCCTTCGGCAGGCCCGACAGGCCGTAGGCGTCGCTCTCGTACGGCCAGCGCTGGGTGAGCGCCGCGTACAGCAGGGCGCCGATGGCCTCGGTGTCGGTGCGCTGCGGGGTGTCGGTCGTGATGCCGCGCAGGGCGGCGTTCACGGCGAGTCCGCGGATGCGCCACTGACCGGTCGAGGTGCGCAGCACGGCGTTGGGGTTCAGCCGCAGATGGGCGAGACCCTCGCGGTGCGCGGCGGCCATGGCGGAGGAGATCTGACTGACCATCTGGTAGGCGTCGTACGGCTCCAGTGGCCCGGAGGCGAGGAGCGGGGTCAGCTCCGTCGCGTCGGGAAGCCACTCGTGGACGACATAGACGAGGTCGTTCTCCTCCACCGCGTCCAGCACCTGGACGAAGCGGGGGTCGCCGAGGAGCGCGGAGGAGCGTGCGGCGGCCAGGACCGAGCGGGCCCTTGAGTGGTCGGCGGGCAGGATGTGCACGCCGACGGCGCGGCGGAGCTTCTCGTCCACGGCACGCCAGCTGCTGAAACCGTCCAGACGGGTGACGCACTCCTCGAGACGGTAGCGTCTGGCGAGTTTGTGCCCACTGTGCAGTTCAGGCGGCGAGGTCGTTCCGGGACCGTCGGTCCGGGTGCTCTCCTGTACCTCGTCGCTGTCCGTGTCCCGCTCCCGGTTCTTGGCCACCCCGTCGGCCGTGGACTGGTCCGCCTTCGCGGTCAGCGACGAGTCGTCGCTGTTGTCTGCCACGTCGACGGCAGCCGTACTACGTTCCGCCACCGTCGTTCCTGCCTCCCCATCCATGTGCGCGCCGTCCGCCATCCGTTGCGCGCCGTCCGACGCCGAAACCAATTGTGCCCACAGTCCGCCGCTATGCACGACACGCAGCGGCTGATGATGGTTGTGCGCCTACCCCCCGACTCAGCGTCCCAGGCGTCCGCGCACCATGCCGACCAGCGAGTTGAGTTCCTCGATGCGCATGCGGCGGGCGGCGACGAAGAAGATCCCGAGGAGCACGGCACTGCCGGCCAGTACCCCGGCGATCGAGCCTCCGACGCCCTGGCCGAGGGTCTGGCCGATGCCGTAGCAGGCCGCGCCGCTGAGCAGTGCGGCCGGGATCGACGCGATGCTCAGCCGGGCGTAAGTCCGCAGGACACGGGCGCCGTCGAGGTCCCCGCCCAGCCGCTTGCGCAGCCGGCTCCAGGCGACGCCGACACCGATCGCGTACGCCAGGCCGTACGAGGCGGCCATGCCGACCACGGCCCAGCGGGACGGCATGACGAAGTAGCAGATCGCCGACGCGCCCGCGTTGACCGCGGCCACGATGACCGTGTTGTAGAAGGGGGTTCGGGTGTCCTCATAGGCGTAGAAGGCCCGCAGGACGACGTACTGCACGGAGTACGGGATCAGGCCGAGACCGAACGCCATCAGCATGAAGCCCATGTTGGTGGCCTCGCTGGTGCCCGAGGAGCCGAACATCAGCGTGCACATGGGGATGCCGAGCGAGAGGAAACCGAAGGCGATCGGCACGATCGCGACCGCCGTGGTGCGCAGGCCCTGGGAGATGTCGTCGCGGACGGCGCCACCGTCGCCCTCGGCCGCCGAGCGCGACAGACGCGGCAGCAGAGCCGCCATGAGGGAGACGGTGATGATGGCCTGCGGCAGGCCCCAGATCAGCTGTGCGTTGGCGTAGGCGGAGAAGCCGGTGCCGTCGACGGGCGAGTCCTTGCCCGCCGCGGTGGACAGCCAGACGACGACCATGGCGCCCGCCTGGTTGGCGAGGACGAACAGAACCGTCCACTTGGCGAGCGTGATGGCCTTGCCGAGGCCCTGGCCCTTCCAGTCGAAGCGCAGCCGCAGCCGGAAGCCGGTCTCGCGCAGATAGGGGATCATCGCCAGCGCCTGGACCACGAGGCCGAGCAGGACGCCGATGCCGAGGAGGCGCTGGCCCTCCGGCGGGATGGTCGTGACCTTCATCCCGGAGTCGGCGGCGGTGCCGTAGACGTAGATGAACATGCCCAGCGTCACGATGATGACGATGTTGTTCAGGACCGGGGTCCACATCATCGCGCCGAACTTCCCGCGCGCGTTGAGGATCTGGCCCATCACCACATGGACGCCCATGAAGAAGATCGAGGGCAGGAAGTACTGGACGAAGGTGATGCCGACCTGATTCGCCGCGGGGTCGCTGGCGATCGAGGGGGACATCATGCGGATCAGGAGCGGCGCGCCGAAGACCGCGAGCGCGGTGAGTGCGCCGAGTGCCACCATGACGAGGGTCAGCAGGCGGTTGGCGTACGCCTCGCCGCCGTCCTCGTCGTCCTTCATGGCGCGCACGAGCTGCGGCACGAAGACGGAGTTGAGACCGCCGCCGACCGTGAGGATGTAGATCATCGTCGGCAGCTGGTAGGCGACCTGGAAGGTGTCACCGAGAAAGCCGACGCCGATGGCCGACACGATCAGCGCGGAGCGGATGAAGCCGGTGAGGCGGGAGACCATCGTGCCCGCCGCCATCACGGCGCTGGACTTCATGAGCCCGGCGGCGCGGCCGCCCTTCTTTGGGGCCGCTGAGGCAGCGGGCTCCGGGGCGGGGGGCTCGTCGACGAGGGGCGGCGTCGGTGCGGTCTGGCCGGGCGCGCCGTACGGACCCTGCGCCCCGTACTGGCCCTGCGGCGCGTACTGGCCCTGTCCCATCTGACCCGGGGCCTGGGACGGACCGGGGACCGACGGCTGCTCGTACGACGGGTGACCGCTGTTCTGCTGCTGGTCCCTGTAGAGGTGCGCGAAGGCGTCCGGCTCCTGGCGCGGCTCGCCCGCCTGGGAGACCAGATCGTCCACCCCTACGAACTGGGTGGTCCTGGGGTCGTCGCCGTACGGCAGGTGCCGCGTCGGGCCCTCCGGCTCCGGCGCGGGCGTCTGGGCCCACACCTGCGGGTCGGGCGCGTACGGCGACTGGGGCGGCTGGGCGTACATCTGCTGAGGCTGGTACGTGCCCGGAGGGGGCGGCGGGTGCGCGGCGCGGTCGTAGAGCGCCTCGGCGACCGGGTCCTGGGCGGAGAGGTCCTGTGCCCGGTAGGGGTCCTGGTCGTAGGCGTCCTGGAGGTACATGTCCGCTGGGGGCTGCGGCGGTACCTGGCCGTGCTCGGCCGGCGAGCCCTCGGGCCCACCCGACTCGGGGTAGCCCGGGCTGCCCGCGGCACGGCCGCGGTCACCGTCGTACGGCGCGTTCATGGTTACCCCACCTCATCGTCCCCGGCCCACCGGCCACGACATCTAACGGTCCACTCTCTCACCCGTGCCGGACGGGTCGGCGCTTTCCGCTGCGGTGTCCGGAGCCGGGTCACTCGGCTGCTCCGGGCCCTCTGCCCGAGGTCCGGCCCCGGTCTCCTGCTTGAGACGGTCGCCGGCGGCCTCGGGGTTCTGCGCAGCGCCGGCCGGGCTCTGCGGACTGTCGGCGTCGTCCGTCTCGGCGGTGCCGTCCTCGTCCGTCTCGCGGGCGGCGGCGCGCTTGCGCTGGGTGTACATACGGAAGCCGGCGAGGACCAGGAGCAGGACACCGCCGCCGATGACCAGCATCACGGTGGCCGTGACCTCGGTGACCTTCACGTCGAAGGTGACGGGGGCGCCGTACTTCTGACCGTCCTCGGTGTACAGCTGGGCGACGACCTCGGCCCGGCCGTTGGCGTTGGCCGACGTGGTGAACTTCACCGACTGGCTGTGGCCGCCGTTCACGGTGACGCGCTGTTCCTCGTAGGCGTCGTCGCCGATCTTCAGACGCGTCGGGTTCTTCGACGTGAGCCGCAGCTCCAGGTGCTCGACGCCCTGGACCAGGTTGTTCTGGACGGTCACGGGGATCGTGGCGCTGCGGCCGGAGAGCTTGGTCTCCGACTTCTCGATCAGCTTGACCCCGTTGGTGAGCCCGTTGAGGTACGACTCGACGCCGTAGCGGTACCCCACCGCCGCCACGCCCCGGCCACGCCACGACGTGGACATCTCGCGGTTCATGGCCCGTCCGAAGGGGGTCACCACCCGGGACTGGTCGGTGAGGATCACCTTGAAGCTGTCGAGCTTGCCCTGTGTCCTCGCGATCTGCTCGAAGCCGGCTCGCAGCAGCTCCTGGTTACGGAGCGAGGCGGGGTACTTGGAGGTCGAGGGCACCTTGGTGTTGGCCGCCGGGTCCGGCTTGGCCTTGGCGGCGTCAGCGAGGTCCTGCGACTCGGACCAGTTCCCGTTCTGGAGGGTGGCCAGCGCCTCGGCCATGGCCTGCGCCTGGCTCACGGAGGGCATGCGCTGCGGGGCGACGACGACACTGCGCTGCTTGCCGGTCTGGAGGCCGAGCGTCAGGCTCTGGGCCAGGAAGCGCTGCACGGCGAGCGTGGACGCGGAGGCCTTCGTCAGGTTGCCCTGGAACGCCGTGGACATCCTGGCATCCGCGACGACCGCCGTGGTGCCGCCTCCGACGGGCCGGGCCGCGGAGGGCGTGTACGACAGGTTGTCCTGGAGGCTGTCGCTGCGGGCGATCACCTTGTCGGCACCCGCGGAGGTCGCGACCTTCATGATCGACGGATCGACGGCGCCGTTCACCGGCCACGCGAAGTCCGTGGACGGTTTCACGTGGAGGATGGTCGGGATCGTTTCGTCGATGACGTCGGTGGCTTCCTTGAGGTGGCTCAGGGTGCCGGTGACGTTCGTTCCGTTGTGGGCGACCGAGGCGAGGTCGGGGTCGCCGAAGGGCAGGGCGACGACCTCCTTGCCCGTGACCGCCTGCTGGAGCTCGGCGAGCCACTGCTTGGCGACCGCCTGGTTCCGGCCGGCGGTGGTGGTGCCGTCCTCGCCTCTGACCTCGTAGTTCCGCGTCATCGCGTCGACGGACGCCAGCAGGTCCGGGTCGATCACCCAGGTGATGTCGAGGCCCTTGCCCAGCGACACCATCTGATCGAGTCGGCCGCCCGGGGCGATCTCCTCGGCGAGGTCGTCGTTGCGGAAGACCGGTGTCTGCTGCTCGTTCGACCCCGTCTCGGCCGTCATATGGACGGTGGAGGTGAGCGGCCACATGAACGTGGTCTTCGTCTTGGTGCCGGCCTCCTCGGGCTGCCACGGCAGGAACGTGCGCTGGACCCCCAGGACCTGGTCCCAGGGCTGCGCGGAGGTCTCCCCGGAGAGCGCGACGGCCAGCTGGTAGACGCCGTCCGGGCCGAGGTCCAGCTCGTCGGCCGGCACGGAGATGTTGAAGGGCTCGGCCACGCCGGGGGTGAGCTTGGAGAGCTTCTCGCTGTACTTGCCGCCGACCGCCTTGCCGGTGGGGCCCTGGACGGCGTTGCTCTTCTTCGCGAGGGCGTCGATGGAGGAGCGGGTGTCGAGCGAGGGGCCCACCCGGAGATCGACGTGGGCGTCGGTGACCGCCTGCTTGCCGTTGTTGGTGACCGTGCCCGACACGTTCACCGTGTCGCCCTCGGAGGGGGCGGTGGGGCTGAGCGAGTCGACGGCGACGGACACCGAGCCCGCGCCGGCGGCCGCCTGCGGGGCCTCCTGTCCGGCCGCGTCCGCCGGGCCCGCGGCGGGCAGCTGGAGCAGCCCGGCCAGCAGGGGCGCACCGGCGAGCAGTGCCCCGGTGCGCCGGAGCCACCGGCGGGCCGGTGAGGCACTGGTCCCCTGGAAGTCTGCCGCGTCGGCCACGCGCTTCGCCCGTCCCTCGTCGTCGTCAGTGGTCGTCGGAATGTGCGTCCACGCATGGTAACGATGCGCGCTGAGGGGAAGTGCCGCGGTCCGCTCCACAAGATCGCGGGCGGACACCGTCCCGCCCGGTATGTGACCGTATAAAAGGGAGCGGTTCTTTACATCTCAAGGGCGAGTCTTGTGCGTCTATTCACGGACGAGTCCGCACGCGTAATAGGGGGAGCTTACGGCCGCCCGGGCCACGTACCCTCTTCTGTTGTGCCGAACGCCAACGAAGAAACGTCCAGTGCCCTCAGCCAGGTGCAGCACCGTGCGGTGAGTGAACTGCTGCGGGTCGCTCCTGTCGCCGACGTCCTCGCCCGCCGATTCCAGGAGGCCGGGTTCTCACTCGCCCTGGTCGGCGGCTCGGTGCGGGACGCGCTGCTGGGCCGGCTCGGCAACGATCTCGACTTCACGACCGATGCCCGTCCCCAGGACGTACTCAAGATCGTGCGCCCATGGGCCGACGCCGTCTGGGAGGTCGGGATCGCCTTCGGCACCGTCGGCGCACAGAAGGACGGCTACCAGATCGAGGTGACCACTTACCGTTCGGAGGCCTACGACCGGACCTCACGCAAGCCCGAGGTGTCGTACGGCGACTCGATCGAGGAGGACCTCGTCCGTCGTGACTTCACCGTGAACGCGATGGCCGTCGCGCTGCCGGAGAAGGAGTTCGTCGACCCGCACGGCGGGCTCCAGGACCTCGCGTCGCGGGTGCTGCGCACTCCTGGCACCCCGGAGGAGTCGTTCTCGGACGACCCGCTGCGGATGATGCGGGCCGCGCGCTTCGCCGCTCAGCTCGACTTCGAGGTCGCCCCCGAGGTCGTCACGGCGATGACGGAGATGGCCGGGCGTATCGAGATCGTCTCGGCCGAGCGGGTGCGGGACGAGCTGAACAAGCTGGTCCTGTCTCCCTACCCGCGCAAGGGTCTGACGCTGCTCGTCGAGACCGGCCTCGCCGACCGTGTGCTGCCCGAGCTGCCCGCTCTGCGCCTGGAGCGTGACGAGCACCATCGGCACAAGGACGTCTACGACCACACCCTGATCGTCCTGGAGCAGGCGATGGCTCTGGAGGACGACGGTCCCGACCTGACGCTCCGCCTGGCCGCCCTGCTCCACGACATCGGAAAGCCGCGCACCCGTCGCTTCGAGAAAGACGGCCGGGTCTCGTTCCACCACCACGAGGTGGTGGGGGCGAAGATGACCAAGAAGCGCATGACGGCGCTCAAGTACTCCAACGAGCTGGTGAAGGACGTCTCACGTCTGGTCGAGCTCCATCTGCGCTTCCACGGTTACGGCACCGGTGAGTGGACGGACTCGGCGGTCCGCCGCTACGTCCGTGACGCCGGTCCGCTCCTCGACCGCCTCCACAAGCTGACCCGCTCGGACTGCACCACGCGCAACAAACGCAAGGCAGCGGCGCTGTCGCGTGCGTACGACGGCCTGGAGGATCGGATCGCCAGCCTTCAGGAGCAGGAGGAGCTGGACTCCATCCGCCCGGACCTCGATGGCAACCAGATCATGGAGATCCTCGGCGTCGGTCCCGGCCCGGTCATCGGCCGTGCTTACAAGCACATGCTGGAACTGCGGCTGGAGAACGGGCCGATGGAGCACGATGTCGCACTGGCTGCACTCAAGGAGTGGTGGGCCGAGCAGGAGAGCTGAGGCAGTGGAACGGGGTCATGTTTCACGTGAAACATGACCCCGCACAAGACAGCCAAGGGGCGGTGTTTCACGTGAAACACCGCCCCTCTGTGTGTCTGCCCTACTTCTTGTAGTCCTTCAGGCAGAGCAGGAAGTCCTTGCCGTCACCGCTCTCGGTGTACGAGTACTGGAAGTCCTTGGCCTCGGACTCGCACTTGCTCGACGCGAGAGTGTCCGTGAGGAACGAGCCCTCGATCTTGGCCAGCACCACGTACTGAGCCTTCGCGTCGCTGCACTTGACGACTTCGAGGTCCGGGTTGTTGTCGCTGGTGCTGCCACGGTGCATGCAGTCGCCGACGGCCGCCGTGTTGGCGTCGTCCCGGCTGGTTATGTAGCCCCCGATGGCGATGCCCGCCACCGCGATGACGATCACGATGTTCTTGATGGTCTTGAAGCTGAGCTTGCGGCCGGACGGCTGCGGCGGGACCGGGGCGTACGGAGCACCCTGGGGCGGGAAGCCGGGCTGTCCGGGCTGCTGGGGGTAGCCGCCCTGCGGCGGGTACGGAGCCTGGGGCTGACCCGCGGGCTGGTTCTGTGCGAACGGGTTGCCCTGGGGCGGCGGAGTGGTCATTCGGGGGTCCCCCTAGTACATGGTGAATGACGCGAACATGTCGCGAGATAAGACGCACGTAAGTTATCGGGCCCCACTGACATCTCAGTAGTCAGGAGTGGCTCTGTGTCATTGATGTGACACTTACCGGTGGCCAAACCGGGCCATAGCCGTCGCTACTGCCGCGTAGATAGCGGCGATCGTGATCACCAGCGCCACGGATCGGCCGTCCGGAGGCAGCATCAGGGCCGCCACGGCGGCGGCGCCGACGAAGAAGACGTTGAACAGGACGTCGTAGACAGAGAAGATCCGGCCACGGAAGCCGTCCTCCACGGACGACTGGACAATGGTGTCGGTGGCGATCTTCGCGCCCTGGGTGGTCAGCCCCAGGACGAAGGCCGCGACCAGCAGCGGGACGGTGGCGAACGGCAGCCCGAGAGCGGGCTCCAGCAGAGCGGCGGCCCCCGCGCACACGACGATCCAGCGGCCCGGCCCCAGCCGCCCGGCGGCCCACGGCGTCACCACGGCCGCCGCGAAGAATCCCCCGCCGGAGACGCCCAACGCCAGCCCCAGCAGGGCGAGTCCGTCGTCCGTGGTAGAGGTGAGCGCGTACCGGCAGAGCATCAGCAGCATGACCAGCAGGGCGCCGTAGCAGAACCGCATCAGCGCCATCGCCGCCAGCGCCCAGGCGGCCTCCCGGCGCTGCGGCGCGGCCAGGTGACGTACGCCGGCCACCAGGTCGCGGACGGTGCCCGTGAGAGCGGGCCCGAGCTGCTCACGTACCAGGGTCCGGTCGGGGCCGAGAAGCTCCCGCGCCATGCTCAGCGAAGCCACAGCCGCGCACAGGTACAGCCCGGCTGCCACGAGCACCACGGCGGCGTCGGAGTCCGCCACCACCAGGCGGACGACGAAGGCCAGGCCGCCGCCCGCGGTCGCCGCCAGGGTTCCCGCGGTCGGGGAGAGGGAGTTGGCGATGACCAGGCGCTCGGCGTCGACCACGCGCGGCAGGGCGGCGGAGAGTCCGGCGAGAACGAAGCGGTTGACCGCGGTGACGCACAAGGCGGAGACGTAGAAGAGCCAGTCGGGAGCCGGGCTGAGTATCAGCAGGGCCGTCGCCGAGGCCAGCAGGGCGCGCAGCAGGCTGCCGTACAGCAGGACCTGGCGGCGCCGCCAACGGTCCAGCAGGACACCGGCGAAGGGGCCGACGAGGGAGTACGGGAGCAGCAGCACCGCCATCGCGGAGGCGACCGCCGCGGCCGAGGTCTGCCGCTCCGGAGAGAAGACGACGTACGCCGCGAGCGCGACCTGGTACACGCCGTCGGCGCCCTGGGAGAGCAGGCGCATGGCGAGCAGACGCCGGAAGCCCTGGAAGCGCAGCAGGACGCGCAGGTCACGGACGACGGCCATGGGGCACAGCCTCACATACGGGGAGGGTCCCC
>NZ_JBSHKH010000069.1:0-43457 GCF_053643595.1 Streptomyces sp. NPDC055506
GATGTGGATGTTCCCGCTGGCCATCGCCTGCGGCAACACCTTCGTGCTGAAGCCGTCCGAGAAGGACCCGTCGGCCTCCTTCAGGCTGGCCGAACTCGCCACCGAGGCAGGGCTGCCGGAGGGCGTGCTGAACATCGTGCAGGGCGACAAGGTCGCGGTGGACCGCATCCTGGAGCACCCGGACGTCGAGGCGGTCTCCTTCGTCGGCTCGACCCCGATCGCCAAGTACATCCAGCTCAAGGCCGTCGAGCACGGCAAGCGCGTGCAGGCCCTCGGCGGAGCCAAGAACCACATGCTCGTCCTGCCCGACGCGGACCTGGACCTCGCCGCCGACCAGGCGATCAACGCGGCCTACGGCTCGGCCGGCGAGCGCTGCATGGCCGTGTCGGTCGTGGTCGCGGTCGGCGACATCGGTGACGACCTGGTCGGCCGGATCACCGAGCGGGCGAAGAACCTCCGCATCGGCCCCGGCAACGACCCGGCCTCCGAGATGGGGCCGCTGATCACCCGCGAGCACCGTGACAAGGTCGCCTCGTACGTGGCGAGCGCGGCCGAACAGGGCGCCGAGGTCGTCGTCGACGGCACCGGCTACTCGGTGGACGGGCACGAGAACGGCTTCTTCCTCGGCGTCTCGCTGCTGGACCGGGTGCCGCTGACGGCGGACGCGTACCGGGACGAGATCTTCGGCCCGGTGCTGGCCGTGGTGCGCGCGGAGACCTACGAAGAGGCCATCAAGCTGATCAACGACTCCCGCTGGGGCAACGGCACCGCGATCTTCACCCGGGACGGCGGCGCCGCCCGCCGCTTCCAGCTCGAGGTGAAGGCGGGCATGGTCGGCGTGAACGTGCCGATCCCGGTCCCGGTCGGCTACCACTCCTTCGGCGGCTGGAAGGACTCGCTCTTCGGCGACCTGCACATCTACGGCAACGACGGCATCGCCTTCTACACCCAGGGCAAGGTCATCACCACCCGCTGGCCGGACCCGTCCGACGGCGGTATCAACCTCGGCTTCCCGAGCAACTCCTGACACCCGGAGGGGGTTCATCCATGGCGAAGACCGGTGACCGGGCCCGCACCACGGCCGCCCCTGCGCATCGCTCACTGGACTTCGCCCTGGACCGGGGCAGTCCCGTGCCGCTGTATCACCAGCTCGCGCAGCAGCTGGAGGCCGCGATCGAGCACGGGGTCCTCATCCCGGGCAACCTCCTGGGCAACGAGGTCGACCTGTCGGTGCGTCTCGGTCTGTCCCGCCCCACCGTCCGCCAGGCCATCCAGTCCCTCGTCGACAAGGGGCTGCTGGTCCGGCGGCGCGGGGTGGGCACCCAGGTGGTGCACAGCCAGGTCAAGCGCCCGCTGGAGCTGAGCAGCCTCTACGACGACCTGGAGGAGGCCGGGCAGGGGCCGACGACCCAGGTCGTGCGCAACGAGGTCGTCCCGGCGTCCTGCGACGTCGCGGCCGCGCTCGGTGTCGCGGAGGGCAGCGAGGTCACGGCACTGGAACGGCTGCGCAGCACGCACGGCCAGCCGGTGGCCCTGCTGTGCAACTACCTGCCGTCCGCCCTGCTGGATCTCGACAGCGCCCGCCTGGAGTCGACGGGCCTGTACCGGATGATGCGCTCGGCGGGCATCACCCTGCACAGCGCCCGCCAGACCGTCGGCGCCCGCGCGGCCGACGCGCAGGAGGCCGCCCGGCTGGACGAGGAGGAGGGCGCGGCGCTGCTCACCATGCAGCGCACGGCGTACGACGACACCGGCCGTCCGGTCGAGTACGGCACGCACATCTACCGGGCGTCGCGCTACACGTTCGACTTCCAGTTGCTGGTGCGGCCGTGAGGGGACCGGTCACCTCTTGCGCAGCATCCGGCTGAACGGTGTGTCCGGGCGCTCCAGGCGCTCGTCGTCCAGCGTGATGTCGACGGCCTCGTTGAAGAAGGCGACGCGCCCCTGGACCGCGGCCACCGCGGGCAGCGGGGCGGCGTAGCTCCAGAGGATGTTGGGCGGCACATCGCCCTCGCCGCGCCAGGACCAGTACTCGGCGGTGCCCTTGTAGGGGCAGCCGGTGCTGTGGTCGGTGGCGTCGAACAGGTCGAGGCGGACGTCCTCGCGGGGGAGGTAGTAACGGGTCGGCAGGGAGGTCTCGAAGAGCAGGACGGGGTCCCGGGTGTCCGCGACGACCTGCCCTTCGATCTCCACCCGGACATGGCGGCTGCTCGGCAGCGCGTCCACGCGTTTGTGCGGGTCACGGGGGTGGATGAAGATCTCCTCGTCCTCCTCGTACCAGTGGTCGAGGCCCGTGTCGGTGCGCAGGAACCACTCGAAGGCGATGTGACCGGCCAGGTCGTCGGCGGGGAACGTCCAGGCCGCGTTGGAGCGCACCTCGCCCTCCGCGTCGAGGTCGTAGAAGATCCGGGAGCCGGTGTGCTTGCCGGTGGGCGGGTTCTTCGCCGGGCGGAGCAGGTCGGTGCGGACGTCCGCGCGCGGGAAGACGTACTGCGGCACGGGCAGGTGCGGCTCCCAGACGAGCACGGGGTGCCGGCTGTCGACGACGGTGACGTCGCCCTTGCGGCCGCGCACCCAGCGGTCGCTGGGCTCCCACATGAGGCCTTCGGGGGTGGTCCTGATCGTCGGGGCGGGAGTGTGCGCCGGGCGGATGGTCATGGCCGGTGCTCCTTCCGGAGGTCCGGGTGTCCGGTTCCTACCACGGTCCCACGGTCCCGGCGCCCGGGGTCGGGCCGGGCGGACCGCACTAAGCTGTAGGGACCGTACTCCAGGCCACGAGGCGCTCGTGATGGCAGGAGAGAGGCGAGGGCAGCATCCCAGGCAGCCGCAGCTGCCCGACCTGCATGTGCGCCTGCGTACCGAGCTGAGCCGGATCGACGAGCAGCTGCGCGCCCTGCTGGACGCCATGGACCGGATGCAGGGCCTGCTGGACGCGGTGGTCGCCATCAGCCGGGAGATGGAGCTGACCGCGGTGCTGCACCGCATCGTGACCACCGCCATGGACCTGGTCGGTGCCCGTTACGGCGCGCTGGGCGTGCTCAACGCGTCCGGCGAGCGCCTGGAGGAGTTCATCACCGCCGGTCTGTCCGAGCGGGAACTCGACGACCTGGCCGACACCGAGCTGCCTCGCGGCCTGGGCGTCCTCGGCCACCTGATCAGCCACCCCGAACCCCATCGCATCGACGACATCCTGGCCCATCCGTCCTCCGTCGGCTTCCCGCCCGGCCATCCGCGTCTGCGTACCCTGCTCGGCGTCGCCATCAGCGTCCGCGGTGAGATCTACGGCGATCTGTACCTCGCCGAGCGGAGTGACGGACAGCCCTTCGACGTCCAGGACGAGAACGTCGTCACCGCCCTGGCCAGCGCCGCCGGCATCGCCATCGAGAACGTCCGCCTCTTCGAACAGGTGCGGGTCGGAGCCGAGCAGTTCCAGCGGCTCCTGCTGCCCGCGCTGCCCGACCTGCGCCCCTTCAGCGCCGCCGCCGTCTACCGGCCGGCCACCGAGCCCAGCGAGCTCGGAGGGGACTGGTACGACGCGATCCCGCTGTCCGGCGACATCGTGGCGGTCGTCATCGGTGACGTGGTCGGCCACGATCTGAAGGCGGCGGCCGCCATGGCGTCCACCCGCAACATGCTGCGGGCCCTGCTGTTCGACCGGGGCAGTACGCCGGGCGCGCTCCTGGCCCGGCTCGACCGCACCCTCCAGGCCATCACGACCAACCCCGTCACCACCACCGCCCTGGCCCGCATCGAACCGGAGGGACCGGGCTGGCGCATCCACTGGAGCACCGCGGGCCATGTCCCGCCCCTGCTGATCACCCCCGGCGGACAACCGGAGTACCTGACCGCCGAGCCCGGACTGCCCCTCGGCGTCGACCTGGAGGAACCACGCCCCGACCACTCCCGGTTCCTCCCCCCGGACGCCACCGTCGTCTTCTTCACCGACGGGCTGATCGAACATCCCGCCCACCCCATCGACGAGAGCCTGGACGAGCTCTCCGGGCTCGCCATCGCCCATGCGCACCGGCCCCTGCACGAGTTCGTGCGGGCCCTGGCCGATGACCACCCGAGCGACGGTCACGACGACATGGCCGTCCTGGCGCTGCGCACCCCGCCCGCCTGACGTGGCGTGGAGGTTCGGATGGATCCGGCGGATGATGGTCGAAGGGCTGTCGGGGGGCGTCGATGCGGAGGTCCCCGATGAGTGTCGCGCGGCTTGCCGGGGCCCGGCGCGGCGGCGCGGTCGCCCTGGAGATCTGCGTCGTCGCCGCGCTGTACTGGGGCTCGGCCGAGATCGGACTGCTCCAGCAACAGGTACGGGGCCAGGTCACCCCGATGTGGCCGCCGAGCGGTATCGCGCTGGCCAGTCTGCTCCTGCGCGGGCCGCGGGTCTGGCCGGGGATCGCGCTCGGGGCGTTCCTGGTCAACATCTCACTGGGGCCGTCGTTCCTGGCCGTACTCGCGATCGCGGCGGGCAACACGCTCGCGCCTGTCTGCTCGTACGCCCTGCTCCGCCGTGCCCGGTTCCGCGGGGAGATGAACCGCCTGCGGGACGCCCTCGCCCTGATCTTTCTCGGCGCGTTCACCGGCATGCTGGTCAGCGCCACGGTGGGCACCGGGACACTGATCCTCACCGGTGTGCTGGACACCGGCGACTTCTGGCCGACGTGGTCGGTCTGGTGGACCGGCGACGCTGTGGGTGTCCTGGCGGTCACACCGGTCGTGCTCCTGCTCCGCTCGGCGCGATGGCCCAGGGCCGCTCCGCCGTCCCGGTGGGCGGAGGGGGTCCTGCTCCTGGCCGCCACGGTCTGCATCGGCTTCGTCGAGACCAGCACCACGCCGCTGCTGTTCCTCGGCTTCCCGCTGCTGGTCTGGGCGGCCTTCCGCTTCGGGCTGGCCGGGGCCGCGCCCTGCGCCCTCGCCGTGTCGACCTTCGCGATCATCGCGGCCGCGCAGAAAACGGGCCCGTTCGCCGGTCATGACCTCTTCACCAACATGATCACCCTGCAGGCGTTCAACGGTTCCGTCTCGCTGACCGCCCTCCTGCTCGGAGCGGCGGTCAACGAACGCGCCCAGACCGAGCGGGAGATCGCGCTGGCGTGCGGACAGCTCGCCGAGATGGTCACGAGAATCGCCGCCAGCGACCGCCGCCCCGCCCTGGACCCCGAAATGACGAAGGGCCCCGCCCCACCGAAGTGAAGCAAGGCCCTGCCCCTGGGAGAACGCCGTAACGGTGCCGGTCCCGAGCGGGAACACCGCCCCTCAGCTTCACCTGGGCGGCCGCCAGTACTGCCCCTCGGCTCGCACGAGCAGATGCTCCTCCACCAGATACCGGCGCAGCGCGGCCACGTCCGGATGGATTCCACGCAGGACTTCGTTGACTTCGGCTTCCGGGTAACGCCGTTGTGGTTCGAAGAGCGGTACCAGCCCTTCCAGGAACAACCTGCGCTTGCTCTGCTTCGAGGGGATGGAGGCCTGCGGCCGTGGTCTCGGACGGCGAGGCGCCGCGTGCCGCCATACGTCGTTGACAGCGGACCAGAGCTTTTCCTCGCGCGCGACCAATCCCGCCTGTTCCAGCGCGGCGAGGGACTTGGCACAGCGCCCGGGAGTCACCCTGAGACGCTCTGCGATCCCCTGGGTGGTATCGGCTTGGAGGACTACGGCGCTGTAGACGGTGCGCCGGGTGTCGTCAGCCAGTACAGCGAGGATCCCACTCGCGGCGTCTGTCGTGTCGGCTGCCGCCCGTGCAGGCACTGAGCCCAGCCGGGGAGCCCGGGCGGAGTCGGTCTCGCCCAGGGCCCGCAGTTCCTCGTGGAACGGGACGCCCCGGTCACGCTCCTCCCTACCGTGTTTGCGCAACAGGAGCAGGCCCGTCTGACGGTGCTTGTGGGGTTCACCCAGTGCGAGCACGTCGAATCCACCGGTCGGCACGGCGGCCTGGCGGCGTAGTTCCTGCAGGAGCGGTGTGGGGACGACCCGGCACGCCACCCGGCCGTGGCCCTGCCCGGAGTCCGTCTCGACCGTCGTGGCCAGGTGGGGCTCGTGCAGTACGACCGTGCCGCCAGGCGCCACACGAGGCCAGAGCGACGTGAGGAACCTGGCGTCGTCGGCCTGTGTGCCGGCGTCCAGCCAGACCAGGTCCAACGGTCCCCAGCTGTCGAGCTCATGGTCTGCCAGGTGGAAGAAGTCCCGCTCGATGAAGGTGAGCATGCCGTCGAGGCCGAGCGAACACGCTGCCTCCCGCACCTGATGCGCGGACGTGCCGGGTACGGAGAGGTCGTCGACGACGAGGAGTCTCGGTGCGTAGTCGTCGAGTACGGCACGCGGGCGCAGGACCGACGCTCGTTCGTCCGCCGTGACCTCTCCACGGACGATTCGCCGGTCCTCGGCGGCCTCCTCAAGGGCGTCGTGCAGCCCGAGGAGCAGGTGCAGTGTCGAAGAACCGGCCCCCACCTCGACCACGGTGCGCGGACGCAGCATCCTGGCCAGCACGCGCAGCGCGGGGCCTGCGTTCTCGGTTCCCATACCGGGGCGTTTAAGAGCGCTCAGCGCCTCGCCGACCGGATCGTGCATGGATCGTCCTTCCTTTTCGGCTGTTCTCTCTTCAGCCGTTACGCTGTCCGTGTATCAGCTCCGGACAGCCCGGAGCATGCCGGCGGTCATCAGTTGGTCCGCCGCATCACGCAGCTTCGCGGGAAGCCGGTCGATGGCGACCCCGTCCTCGTGCCCTGCCCACCGCCACAGCTGGAGAACGGCCGCGCCGACCTTGAGGCAGTTGCCCGTCGCGGTGTGGGCGAGGACATGCACACCGGATTCCGGCTCCACAACCGACACCCAAGCCTCCTGGACCAACACCCGTGCGCTCTCCGGTGCCTGCTGGGCCGTGGGCAAGGTGTCGCCGCTCACCAGGCCGCAGCGCATCATGCCCACCAGGAGGTGGTCGGCGACTCCTTCCGTCTGTCCCCATGCCTGGCGGACGTCGGCCACCGAAGTGCCGTGCAGCAGTAGCTCACCGACCGGCTCGGGTACCTCGGCGAAGGCCGGGGGATCCGTACCGAACAGCACCGCGACGGGCCCTCCCTCGTGCAGGAAGGGGACGGGCGTGTTCTGGAGCCGGATTCCGGACGGCAGGCAAAGCCTGCTATCGGGAGAAAGACGGCGGGGCCAGGTGGCACGGTCGACTGCCCGGGGGCCCGGCGGTGGAGTCAGTCTGACCACGGCCTCGTCCTGCCGCTCCGACCAGGCGAGTTCCCAGGCGAGTGGTAGTGAGGCCCCTGTCTGTGCGCAGAACCGAGGGAGGACCGGGTCGAGCTCCGTGCCTCGGCTGCTCACGGCGTGCCGCCCTGCGATACCTGCCCGGCGGCCACCGACACGTCCTCCTCCGGCACCGGAGCAGGGGCCACGGCGCGCGTGCGAAGCCAGCCGATCGAGCCGGCCAGGAATGCGACCGCCCCTCCGGTGAGGATGCCCCAACGGGCCCAGTCGGCAGGAGCGAGCCCTGCCAGGGCGAAGCCCACAGCCACCGAGGTCTGCAGCGTGGCTCCGTACGCGGCGCCGACACGGCCTCGCACGTCCTGGGGGCAGTCGGCCATGACATGCGTGCGGAGCGCCACGTTCTGCACGGCGTTGGCCATGCCACCGCACAGGAAGGCCGCCAGCATCAGCGGCACCACAGGGAAGGCGCCGGCCCCGAGATAGCTGAGTCCGATGATCGCCGCGGCTCCGACGGCGACGACGGCGGTAGGCCGATGACGGAGCCTGCCTCGTAGGGCGAACGGCCCCAGCACCAGACCTACGCTCCAGGTGGCCAGCAGCACGCCGTAGACAGCGGTGCCCCCAGGGATGTCGTCCGCGAAGAAGGGCAGCAGCACGTTGACGACCGAGGTCGCCGCGACGGTGACCACGATCGTGGCGAGCGTGGTCCGGCGCTGTGCCCCCGCCCAGAGAAGGGCCAGCCCGACCCGCAGGCCTCCCCCGGTCTTCCCGGGGGTCTGCGGTCCGCCTGTGACCGCTTCGGCCGTTCCGGCGCCAGGAGCCTCGGCCGGGCCGACTGTCCCCGCACGTTCCCGGGCCGCCGTGACCAGCCAGCGGCTGATCACCGGTACGGCCAGCAGGGCGAAGGCGAAGGTACCCGCATCGACCGCCAGTGCCAGCCCGGTACCGCCGTGCGCCGTCAGCAGGCCGACCAGCAGCGGGCCGATGATGTAGCCGGCGTTCCTCACCGACTCCATGAGGCTGTTCACCCGCAGCTGGGCGTCCGAGGCCGGAAACAGGTGCGGCACGAGTGCCATCACGCAGGTCTGGGCGACAGCTCCCAAGGCACCCAGCAGCAGCATCGTCGCGATGAGCAGCACCGCGCCGTCCGCGACCGCGGCGGCGGCCGCTGCGATCAGGCACTCCAGGGCCAGGGTCACGCCCAAGACCGCGTCCGCGCGAAATCGGTCGACGATCCGTCCGATGACGCCGCCCAGGGCGATGCCGGGAACCAGGCCGGCGAGCATCTGGGCCGACACCACGGATGTCAGCCCCGTGCGGTCGGCGCCTCGCAGGGCCAGCGCCACCATGGCTACCTCGTCACCCACCGTACTTACGAGCAGAGCGGCGATCACCATGAGTGTCGCCGCCCTGCCCTGCCGCAGGGATGTCACCGGAGGGACTCCATCTGGTGTGCGGGAGCGGGGACGGCGGCCTCCACGTCGATGGCCCGCCAGGTCCACAGCCGCAACAGCACGGCGTGAAGGAGGGGGACGGCCGCGCTGTCCGCCCGGCGCTCCCACTCCGCAAGGTCGAGCGTGTCTCCCGCGATCAGGGCGGTCACCGCTGCCTCGACCTGCGGGTGACCGGCGACTTTCAGGGTGTGCCCCTGCGTGGCGACGGCGCGGCGGCCATCGGTGAGCAGCCGCTGCCGCACCAGGACGTCTTCGTGTGTCCGGACTTGGGCACCGCGCGGAACGGCAACGGGGGGTCCGGCAGGCCTGCCTATATCCAGTCCACCGGACGTCACCGAACGCATGTGGTGCTCCCAGACGACGTCCTCGACCTCGCCGGCGGACAGTTCCGTCAGAGCCGCGAGCGTGGCCACCGCTGCGGCCGGAATGCCGTCCGAGGCATGCGCGCGGGCGTCGGCCTCGTAGGCGCGTGTCCGTGCGAGCAGGCCACCGACGGCATTGACGACGAGGGCGGACGGATCGCTCTTGGTGAAGAAGGCGATGTTGACGTTGACGGCCACGGCGTCTGGAGACTCGCCCACATGCCGTTGCTCAGAGGGGAAGTAGGTCAACGCACCGGGCACGCCGACCAGCACGTCGGCCGAGTCACGAGCCGCAGCGTAGTCGGCGGTGTGCTGAGGAACCTGCCCGGCCCGCTCCGGCGGCCACGTGAGGAGGATCTTGCGACCACGCAAAGTGAAACCGAAGTTCCCGGCGTGGTCGACGTGCACGCCTACGTTGGTGGAGGTGTACCGGCCGATAAACGTGTCCATGTCCACGCGACCGGCGACCCGTGTGCCCGTGTAGCGGTAGACGTCGTCGACAGGCGCTTGGCCCGGTCCCACAGCGGCGCGTCGACCGCGTGCAGGCCGGACACGGCGACGCTCCATTCGTGATCTCGCATCCGCTCGTCGACCCGAGCGGTGTAGTCGTCCAGCGAACGGTCCTCAGGCAGGGGGAGGAAGGGCCGTGTATCGATCGGCTGTGTCCGGCCGTCCACCGTCACCACGACCTTGGGAAGCCCCGACACCTTGGGACGGTTGGCTTTGTCGCCGGCCAGAACCAGGGCTCGAAGCAGTTCGTCGTCACCGATGTCCAGCTGAACGGGAGCGGCGGGAAGGGACAGCGGCCGCTTCTCCCAGTGACAGGAGGCGAACTCCTGCCAGAAGCCGTCCGTTTCGGCGCCTGACAGAGTGACCGGGTGAGGCACGGGGGAACTCCTGTACTCGGGCCGCGGCGTGCGGCGATTCGACGGTGGACTCGGGTGGGCCCGTCAGTGAACGCGCTGCGCCACAGCGGTCGGGAGGGGCATCCCGAGAATCTCCGGGTGGAGGGCGGCCACGGCGATCACATGATGCCTGATCAAATCCTGCAGGAGCGACTGCAGTTGCTGTTCCCGCAGCCGTGATCGGGCCGCCAGTTCCGAAGCCGTCGCGCCCTCGGCCGAGAGCAACCACAGGAGTCGGCCGGCCGCGGAGACCCTGACACGGTTCCCCGTCTCCGGAGAGGTGAGCAGGCAGCTGCCGTCGGCCCGGCTGTCTGCCACCTCGTGGAGGTGAGCGGCGTACCACAGTGGGCGACACACGCCGGAAGCGCCGGCCGGTTCAAGAGTGATGGCCCCGTGGGCGGCGAGCCGCAGAAGTGTGGTCGCGGCCAGTCCGGCGGAGGCGAAGTCGGCCCACAGATCCGCCACCGCGTGGCACCGCCCATCGAGCAACGGATGCCACTCCCGCGGTACCGACAGCAGGGCATCACCCGACGGCACGTGCAGCAGGATGCCCCTCCCGGTGACCGACGTCCGAGCACTCACACCATCCGCGAGCCGCACCATGGTCCCAGAGTCCACATCGGGGCACAGGGCAGCAGGCGCGGTCACCCGTCGGGTCGGCAGCTCCGCCTCAGCCATCGCCCACAGGAACGACCACTCCTCCGCGTCCCCGATCCAGGTCCCCTGGTGGAACGCGGTTCCCGCGACCGCACCCGGTCCACTGGAGGTGAGTCGAACGGCATCCTCCTGCGTAAGTCCCTCGGCGACCGTGTAGTCGAGGTCGAACGCCAGGTCTTCGCCCTCGCCGGGTGGAATCAACTCGGCGCCGAAAAGATCGGGACGCTCACCGACTGGGGAGAGCACGTCAAGAATGAAGGGTCCGTTGGCGGCCGTGGAGTACGGCACGCCGAACTCCTCTGTAGAGCGGCGGAGTGTCTCCGCAGCGAACTCCTGTGTGCGCAGGGCCTCTTCCTCCGTCTCTCCTGGAAACCCGGTCATGCAGAAGAGGTGGACAGGCACCTTGTTCCCCAGGAGAGCCTGGAGCGACGGCTCGATGTCAGCGACTTTGGTGCCCTTGCGCATCAGGTCCAGAACGCGCTGGTTGTACGACTCGAGGCCGAGGTCGAGACGTCGGCACCCGGAGTCTCGCAGTGCCTTGGCCAGTTCTGCGTCGAGGCCCTTGCTGAACCGGGTCTCCCCGTACCAGGAGAACCTGTGCCCTCCGTCGATCAGTTGCCGTGAAACCCCGCGCAGCGACGTGAGCGTCATGATTTCATCGACGAACATGAAGGTGTCGCTGCCGTGCTTGGCCGCGAGAGCGGCCATGTCGTGGACGACCTGGTCGGCTCGGCGGATTCGGAACTTGTTGCTGGCGAACGGGATCGAGCAGAAGGCGCAGTCCCAAGCGCAGCTCCGTGAGGCCTGAAGCGGCAGGACGGGTCCGGGCGCGAAGTATGAGTCGAGCGGCAGACCGTCGAAGTCCGGCGTGGGCAGATCGGAGACGTCGACCATGGCTGCCGGGGTACGCAGAAGCCCGCCGCGGCCGTCGCGCTCCAGCAGCCCCGGGACGGCCCTGTCATCGGCACCCGTGATCCGGTCGCACAGCGCGGGCAGCGTGTCCTCACCTTCGTAGGACACAAAAGAGTCATAACACGCATTCCCGGATGAGACAGTGCCTCACCGGGATGCAGGCAGACCGGTGTTCCCGTCGGAGCCGTCTTCGGCCTTGCTCAGGCGAGCGATTGTGTGTGACAGACCGAGCGGGACTTCGCGTTGTCTGTCGCCGCTCCGGAGTGGGCGTCGCCGTCCCGGACGCCGTGGACGCGACCCGCAAGCCGGCTGCTCTTCGGGGCGGGACCGGCTATCAGATGCGAGCCGCCCTGGGGATCGCGGGGTCCCGGGGCCGTGGGTCGGCGCCATCGGCGCCCCAAACACCCGCACCCGGCCCCGCGCCGGCAAGTGCGCAGGACCTGAGCGGGGTCCCCCCGGTGAGGAGGCGGCTCCCGAGGGTTCGACGGCTTCGTCCACCAGACGGCCGTCTTCGGCCACGCGCGACGCATTCACTCGACGGCGTCGATGACACCAGCGATGCGGTGATACCTCTCCCCCAGCGGTTCCCGAGAATGATTTAGGGGCCGCATCAGATCTCCTCTGAAGCGGCCCCTGACCTGCGGATTCGCAAAGTCGGGACGACAGGATTTGAACCTGCGACCCCTTGACCCCCAGTCAAGTGCGCTACCAAGCTGCGCCACGTCCCGATGCGCGCCCACTCGCGGTGAAACCGCGTGATCGCGCGAACAGCACCTTACCCCACACCCCAGGCCGCGCCGAAAACGGCCCGGGCGGGACAATCGGCGTATGGGCAGCACAGACAGCAGGGGAAGCACGGGAGACACCGGAGACACAGGAGCCCCGGGGAGCGCCTCCGTGGAGCGGTCGGGCGACGCCCGGGACCGCGACAGCGAGGGGCGGGCGCGCAACGCCCGGCCCCGGGACGGTCTCGGGCGGCCCCTGCCGTACGGCGCGGACGGCGTGGCCCGGCAGCCCGAGGGCGTGGTCCGCACGCCGGAGGAGACCGTCGCCGAGGCGCAGCGGCTGCTGGACGAGGGCAAGCCGTTCCACGCGCACGAGGTCTTCGAGGACGCCTGGAAGTCGGGCCCCGACGCGGAGCGGGAGCTGTGGCGCGGTCTCGCCCAGCTCGCCGTGGGCCTCACCCACGCCGCCCGCGGCAACCTCACGGGCGGGGCACGGCTGCTGCGCCGCGGGGCGGGCGCGACCGAGACCTGGGCCTCCGGCTCCGGGCAGCCGCTGCCGCACGGCGTCGACCTCGAGGCCGTGGCCACATGGGCCCGGGAACTGGCCGAGGCAGTGGAACGCGACGGCCGCGCCGTGGACGCGGGAGCTCGGGCGCCCCGGCTACGGGGAGCGGGGGCGGGGAGCTGACCCGGGGCACGGTGCTGGTGCCGGCACTGGTGTGCGGCAGACTCGGGGTGTGCGAAGGATTCATGTCATCGGTATCGGCGCGGGCGACCCCGAGCAGCTGACCCTGCAGGCGGTCAGGGCGCTGCGGAGCACGGACGTGTTCTTCGTCCTGGACAAGGGCGAGGTGAAGGCGGACCTCACCCGGCTGCGCCGGGACATGCTCGGCACGCACCTCCCGCAGGGGACGTACCGCGTCGTCGAGGCGCGTGACCCGGAGCGGGACCGGACCGCCGACGGCGCGGCCTACTCCCCCGCCGTCGGGGACTGGCGCAGCGCCCGCGCCGGCATCTACGAGCGGCTGATCGCGGAGGAACTCGGCGAGGAGGAGACCGGCGCGTTCCTGGTGTGGGGAGACCCCTCGCTGTACGACAGCACGCTGGGGATCCTGGAGGAGGTGCTGGAGCGCGACGCGGTGACGTTCGAGTACGACGTGATCCCCGGCGTCAGCAGCGTCTCGGCGCTCGTCGCCCGG
This sequence comes from Streptomyces sp. NPDC055506, assembly GCF_053643595.1. NCBI lineage: Bacteria > Bacillati > Actinomycetota > Actinomycetes > Kitasatosporales > Streptomycetaceae > Streptomyces > Streptomyces sp. NPDC055506. Next base: position 13,430 of record NZ_JBSHKH010000069.1, read on the forward strand.
CACCGGACGGGGCTCAACCGCGTCGCGCAGCCCGTGCAGATCACCACCGGGCGGCGGCTCGCCGAGGGCTTCCCGGAGGGCGTGGACGACGTGGTGGTGATGCTCGACGCCCACCAGACCTTCCGGCGGTACGCGCAGGAGGACGTCGACATCTACTGGGGCGCCTATATCGGCACTCCGGACGAGATTCTCGTCTCCGGCCCGATCGCCGAGGCCGGGCCCCGCATCGAGCGGTTGCGTGCCGAGGCCCGTGAGCGCAAGGGCTGGATCATGGACACCTATCTGCTGCGCAGGCGCCCCCGGGGCTGACCCGGCTATCGTCCGGACATGGAGTCCGTGCGTGCCGTGCTGATCGACATCGACGGGGTGCTCACCGTGTCGTGGCGGCCCTTGCCCGGGGCCGTGGAGGCGTTGCGGGAGATCAGGGACGCCGGGCTCGCCGTGCTGCTGGTCACGAACACGACCTCCCGTACCCGGGCCTCGATCGCCGGGACACTGGCGGACGCGGGGTTCCCGGTGTCCGCCGAGGACATCCTGACCGCCCCCGCGGCCACCGCGGCGTATCTCGCCGAGCACTGTCCCGGCGCCCGGTGCGCCCTGCTGAACAGCGGCGACATCGAGGAGGACCTCGACGGTGTGACCCTCGTGGACGCGGCGGACACCGGGACCGTGCCGGATGTCGTGCTGGTCGGCGGGGCCGGTCCCGAGTTCGGCTGGGCGGCGCTGGACCGGGCCTTCGGGCATCTGCAGCGCGGGGCCCGGCTGGTGGCGATGCACCGCAACCTGTACTGGCGTACGGACGAGGGGCTGCGGCTGGATGCCGGTGCGTTCCTGGCCGGTCTCGAGCGGGCCGCCAGGGTGGAGGCCGAGATCACCGGCAAGCCGGCGCGGGCGTTCTTCGAGGCGGCGCTCGCCCGGGTGGGCGCCGGTGCGGGCGAGGCCGTGATGGTGGGCGACGACGTGGAGTCCGATGTGCTCGCGGCGCAGCGGGCCGGTGTCACCGGGGTTCTCGTGCGCACCGGCAAGTTCCAGCCGGAGGCGCTCCGGGCCGCCGACGGAACGCCCGACCACGTGATCGACTCCTTCGCGGACCTGCCCGGGCTGCTGCGGGGGTCAGCGCAGCAGTAGTTGCAGGCCGCCCACGACGGTCGCCGCGATGACCAGCTGCTCGAACAGCCGCTGGTTGATCTTGTTCACCGCCCACTTGCCGAAAAGGGCGCCGGGCACGACGAAGACCACGAGCGCCAGGTCCAGGAGCAGCGAGCGGCCGTCGATCAGGCCGAGTCCGGCGCTGAAGGGCAGCTTGGAGACGTTGACGATCAGGAAGAAGAAGGCCGACGTGCCGAGGAAGCCGAGCTTGCGGAAGCCCGCGGAGAGCAGGTACATCGACATCACCGGGCCGCCCGCGTTGGCGACCATGGTGGTGAAGCCGCCGAGCACGCCGTAGGAGCGGGCTTTGACCCGGCCGGCCCGGCTGGTGACCGAGTCCGGCTGCTGCTCCGCGTCCGCGGTGCGCCGGCGCCACACCGTCACGGCCGCCATCAGCAGCAGGATCGCGCCGATCGAGGTCCGTACGATCGCGTCGTCCGCCCACATCAGGAACACCGTGCCGACGACGACGCCGGCGGCGACCGCCGGGAACAGCCGCCACAGGGTGGGCCAGTGGGCGTGCCGCCGGTAGGTGGCGACGGCCAGCAGGTCCCCGGCGATCAGGACCGGCAGCAGGACGCCGGTGGAGGCGCGGGCGGGCAGCACCGCGGCGAAGATGGCGAGGCTGACCGTGTTGGCCCCGCTCACGGCGGTCTTCGAGAAACCGACGAGGAGGGCCGCGAAGGCGAGTGCGGCGAACTCCCAGCCGGTGATGTTCCAGAGCGTCATCGTGTTCATGCGGACACTGATGCTATGTGCATCGAACGGGGCGCCACAGTGCCGTCTCGCCTGGTGGTTGCGGGCCCCGGTACTACGCCCGTTCTACGAGAAGCGCGCTTCCCTGGCCGACTCCCACACACATCGTCGCCAGCCCCCGCCCCGCCCCCGTACGGCGCATCCGGTGGAGCAGCGTCGTCAGGATGCGGGCGCCCGAGCAGCCCAGGGGGTGGCCGAGGGCGATGGCGCCGCCGCTCGGGTTGACCAGGTCGGGGTCGATGCCGAGCTGGTCCACGCAGGCCAGGGCCTGGGCCGCGAAGGCCTCGTTGAACTCGGCCTCCTCCAGGTCGCCGACGCTCCAGCCGGCGCGGGTCAGGGCCTTGCGGGTGGCGGGGACCGGGCCGATGCCCATGACGTCTGGGTGGACACCTGCGGAGGCGCCGGCGACGTAGCGGCCCAGGGACCGCAGGCCCAGCTCGTTCAGGGCCTCCTCGCTGACCAGGAGGAGACCGGCGGCGCCGTCGTTCATCGGGGAGGCGTTGCCCGCGGTGACCGTGCCGCCGTTCCGGAAGACCGGCTTCAGCCGGGACAGCTTCTCGTACGAGGTGTCCTCGCGGACGCACTCGTCGGTGTCGACGACCACGCCGTCGGGGCGTTCCACGGGCAGGAGTTCGTCGTCGAAGTGGCCGTCCTTGCGGGCGAGGGCGGCCCGTTGGTGGCTGCGCAGGGCGAAGTCGTCCTGGCGTTCGCGCCCGATGCCGTACCGCGCGGCGACCTCCTCCGCCGTCTCGCCCATGGACAGCAGGCCGTGCAGGTCCCGCATCGCGGGGTTGACCAGGCGCCAGCCGAGGCGGGTGTCGACGGTCTCGATGCGGTGGGGCAGGGCCTCGTCGGGGCGGGGCAGGACGAAGGGGGCGCGGCTCATCGACTCGGAGCCGCCCGCGATCACGATGTCGGCCTCGCCTGCGGCGATGGTGCGGGCGGCCGTGGTCACGGCCTCCAGACCGGAGGCGCAGAGCCGGTTGACCGTGGCGCCGGGGACGGACTCGGGGAGGCCGGCGAGCAGGGCGGCCATGCGGGCGACGTTGCGGTTGTCCTCGCCGGCCTGGTTGGCGGCGCCCCAGTAGACGTCGTCGACACGGGCCGGATCCAGCGCGGGCACGTCGCCGACCAGCGTGCGGATCACGGTCGCGGCGAGGTCGTCGGGCCGTACCGCGGAGAGGGATCCCCTGAGCTTGCCGATGGGGGTGCGGCGGGCGGCCGCGAAGTGGACGGGACGCACGAGAGGCTCCTCACACCGCACATTAATTAGCACTGCTAGTTTCGGACTATAGCGCCTCGATCGGCCGGCGTCACGGGTCGCGTTTGCACCAGTGCGCCCGGGGCACCCGCGCGGGCATGGAGTGGTTGCGGAACGCCGCCTGCGTGGACGAGGACCCCGAATTGTTCTTTCCCGTGGGCACGGCGGGTCCGGCCCTGCGGGACGTCGCGGCCGCGAAGCGGATCTGCGCGCGCTGCCCGGTGACCGACCAGTGCCTGAGCTTCGCGCTGGGCAGCGGCCAGGCCTCGGGCGTGTGGGGCGGGACCTGCGAGGAGGAGCGCGACGCACTGCTCCGGACCACGAGGAACGACGCGAGAAGGAGAAGCGCCCTATGACGGCCGTGAGGAGCACACTGCCCGACGAGGCCCGCCGGGTCTCCTGCGAGGCACTCCAGGACACCCTGGTCGACCTGCTCGGACTCTCGCTGATCGGCAAGCAGGCCCACTGGAACGTGGTCGGACCGCGCTTCCGGTCCATCCACCTCCAGCTCGACGAGGTGGTGACGGCCGCGCGGAACTTCGCCGACACGGTCGCGGAGCGGTCCGCGGCGCTCGGTGTGCCGCCGGACGGCCGGCCGGAGACCATCGCCAAGACCTTCACGCTGCCCGCCCCCCACGAGGGCTGGGTGCGTGACTCGGACGCCGTGCGGGTGATGGTGGAGTCCCTCCAGGACGCCGTCGGCCGGCTGCGCGAGCGCATCGACGCGACCGAGAAGGCGGACCTGGTCACCCAGGACCTGCTGATCGGCATCACCGCGGAGCTGGAGAAGCAGCGGTGGATGTTCGACGCCGAGAACTTCCCCCGCGAAGGCTGACCGGCGCGCGCACGAACGTACGAAAGGGGCACCCGATGACCGACGCCCTTGAACTCGACGCGCTGTGGGAGGATTTCCACCGCGTGGTGAACATGACCTCGCAGGAGCTCGCGGCCTGGCTGCGGACGCGGGACGCCGACGAGGACGCGGAGCCGCTGCCCGACCAGGCGGGGAGCGAGACCGGACAGCACGTCCTGGCGATTCTCCAGAAGCGGCGCACCGACCTGACCGAGGACGATCTGCGCGTGATGCGGAACGTCGTGGACAGGGTCACCTCCCAGGTGGACCTGGAGAACGAACCACTGCCGGAGGTGACGGCCGAGGACACGCGCCGCCGGCACCGGCTGATGACGGTCGGCCACGATCCGCTGAAGGGATAGCCGTGGCCCGCCAGGAGCGCGTGGTCCGCGAACTCCTCGGCGCACACGGCCGGACGTACGCCGACGAGGCGGGCATCCGGCTGAAGGACACCCCGCAGCCGCTGTACCGGCTGCTGGTGCTGTCCCATCTGCTCAGCGCCCGCATTCGCGGCTCGATCGCGCTGGCCACCGCCCGTGCCCTGCACGAGGCGGGGCTGCGCGATCCCCGCCGCATGGCCGAGGCGGACTGGCAGGAGCGGGTGGACGCGCTCGGCCGGGGCGGCTACCGACGCTACGACGAGCGTACGGCCACCCAACTGGGCGACGCGGCCGAGCTGCTGAACGAGCGGTGGGGCGGCGATCTGCGGCGGCTGCGCCGGGAAGCGGACGGCAAGGTTCCCGAACTGCGCCGCCTTCTCCGGGAGTTCCCCGGGATGGGCCCGGCCGGCAGCGACATCTTCCTCCGCGAGGCCCAGGGCGTCTGGCCCGAGGCAGCTCCCTACCTGGACGGCAAAGCCCTCCAGGGCGCCGAGCGCCTGAAGCTGCCGAAGGATCCGGGGCGCCTCGCCGAACTGGCCGGGAAGACCGACCCGGCCGTCCTCGCCGCCGCGCTGGTGCGGGCGGCCGTGGACAAGGAGATCGCCGAGGACACCCTGCGGCGGGCCGGGTGACCCCGCCGGGTCCCCGGCCGGAAACTCACCCCAGCAGCCAGCCCCCGTCCACGCTCAGTTCGACAGCGTTGACCGAGCGGTTGCGCAGCAGGAAGTCGACCGCGTCCACCACGTCCGCCATGGTGGCGAGGCGACCCGTCGGTGTCTCGGTGCGCAGAGTGGTGAGCACCTTCTCCGGCTTGGACTGCCAGTACGGGCTGTCGCCGACGACACCCGGATGCACGGAGTTGACCCGGACCGGGGCGAGTTCGACGGCGAGGGAGTTCATCAGGCCGCGCACACCCGCGTTGACGGTCGCCACCGTCGTCGCGCCCGGATAGGGGCGTTCCTTGGCCTGTCCGCCGAACAGCACGATGGCGCTGTCGTCGTGCAGCCGGGTGCGCAGCGTGTGCACGACCTCGGTGTAGCCGACGAGCTTCAGGGTGACCAGCCGCAGGGCGGCGTCGATGTCGTACTCGGTCACCTTGTTGTCGTCCCGGGAGACACCCGCGATCACCAGATGGTCGACGCGCCCCACCTCGGCGAGCGACGCCGCGACCTCCAGCGGTCGGGCCAGGTCGAGGGCGAGGCCCCGGGCACCGAACTCCTTGGCGAGCGTGTCGGCCCGGTGGGCGTCGCGGCCGGTCAGGACCACGTCGTCCCCGCATTCGGCCCGGGTTCTGGCGAACTCGAGGCCGATCCCCGACGTGCCTCCGACGACAAGGACACTGCTCATGACTCCTCCTCAAGCGCCTGGCGCAGGTAGTCCCAGTCCCGCGTGAACCGGTAGGAGTGTCGCGACGGCGGCTGCGGCGCCTGGGTCTCCAGCCACCTCAGGGGCCCCTGCCCGGCGTTGACGAACCCATGCACGCATCCGGCGCCCGCCCACGCGAGGTCCCCGGGTTCCAGCCGGTACCGCTCGCCGTCGAGGGTGGCCTCCGCCACGCCTTCGAGGATCAGATACGTCTCCTCGAAGGGGTGGTCGTGCGTGCCGATGACGCCGTCGGACGCGTACCGCACCATGAACATCGTCGAGGCGACCGCGCCAAGGTCGCCGTCGATCATCATCTTCACGGTGATCCCGCTGTAGACCAGCAGCGCGGTCCGCATGCTCGCCGTCACGGCCAGCAGGTCCTGGGACTGTTTGGCGGGATCCATCTGGTCGGGCTCGAAGTGCCCGAAGGTCCTGGTGCGCGGGTCGCGGACGTCGATGGGGACCGGGTCGCGAGCGGGCAGCTCCGGCACCGCCTGGGTGTCGTGCCCGTAGCGCGCCCGCGGCACGGGGGCCAGCATGTCCGCCCAGCGCCCGCCGGTGTCCCCTGCCCCGCGCCAGGCGTGCGGGACGCCGGTCGGCAGGAGGCCGTAGTCGCCCTGCCGCAGGAGGTACGCCCCCTCGGGCACGTCCAGGATCACGGCCCCGTCGAGGATGTGGAAGGTCTCCTCGTACGAGTGCACATGGGCGGGCACACGGCCGTCCGGCCGCAGTTCGCAGAGGCCGAAGCCGGTGTGCACACTGCCGTCGTCCTCGCCGACCAGCGTCCGCCGCCGGTGGCCGTGCCCGTCGTACGGCGGATCGGGCCGGTCGGCGGCGCGGCGCACCAGGTGGTTCGTCATGCCGTGGCCCTCTCCCCCTTCGCCTCCTTCGCCGCGAGGAGCCGGTCGCGGGACTCCTCGACGAGCCGGCGGGCCCGCCCGGTGTCGGCGAGCAGCCTCCCGTCGCGCTTGTGGATCACACCGTCGACCAGGACGGTGTCCACGTTGGACACGTCCGCGCAGAGGGTCACCGCGGCCGCCGCGTCGTGCACCGGGGAGACGTTCGGCGCGGTGGCGTCGATCGCGACGATGTCGGCGCGCTTGCCGGGCGTCAGAGAGCCGGTACGGTCCTCGAGCCCGGCCACGTGGGCGCCGTTGAGGGTGGCGATCTCCAGCATCTGACGTGCTGTCAGCATGGTGCTGGGCACCGGCATGTTGGCCTGCCAGCAGTCGGCGTTGACGCGGGCGCGTTCGGCGCCGAAGGCGGCGCGGATCTGGGTGAACATGTCGCCGGGCACGGTGGTGACGACGTCGATGCTGAGCGAGGGCCGCAGCCCGTGCTCGATCGCCTGCATCACGGGCGGCCAGCCGTGCCCCATCTGGAGCTCCACCTGCGGGGCGACCGACACCGTGCCGCCGCTGTCGGCGACCATCCGCCACTCCTCCTCGCTGAAGTAGCAGCAGTGGACGTAGGTGGTGTCCGGGCCGAGGAGCCCCATGCCGTGGAGCTGCTTGACCATGCCGAAGCGGCCGGCGAGACGCCCCATGGCCACGTGCACGGTGATCGGGATGCCCAGCTCGCGCGCCAGGGCCCACTCGGCGGCGACGACCTCGTTGACGCAGAAGCCGGGTCCGCGGGTGGCGAGGCCCATGGTCAGCAGGCCGTCGTCGGAGGCGAAGTGCGTCGACCGGATCCTGCGCACGTCGTCCGCCGGGATGGCGATCTTGCTCTCGAACCAGTACTCGGCGAGGGAGGTGTTGGCGCTGCCGTACGCGTACTGCGCCCGGATGCCGGATTCCTTCAGGCCCTGGATCGCGGCGTCCGGGTGCTCGGGGGTGTTGTTGATGTGCGACCAGTCGACGAGCGTGGTGATGCCGGCGTTGAGGCATTCGAGCGTGCCCGCGAGGTTGCCGGCGTAGACGTCCTCCGGGGTGTAGAGGGGGGCGAAGCTGTCGAGGACGTCGACGAAGTAGTCGTCGAGGGTGGCGTCGGGTGCGACGCCCCGGATCGGGGCCTCCCAGGTGTGGCGGTGGGTGTCGACGAAACCGGGGACGACGATGCGGCCGGTCATGTCGAGGACCTCGGCGTCGGCGCTGATCTCGGGCCGCACGGCCGTGATCCTGCCGTCCTCGACGAGGACGTCCCCCTGGGGCAGGTCCCCGATGTCGGGGTCCATCGAGATCACGTGACCGGAGCGCAGCAGTGTCCTTGTGGTCATCGCGCTTCCTCCCATGGGCTGTTCGGTACGGGCCGGCGGGCAGCTCAGTAGGCGGCGAGTCTTCGGACCGCCGTGACGACCTTGTCGACGGTGGGGATGACCTGCTCCTCCAGCGCGTCGGCGAACGGCAGCGGGACGCACTCCCCCGTCACCCGCCGCACGGGCGCGTCCAGCAGGCCGAAGCCCTCGTCGGCGACGACCGAGACGACGGTGGCGCCCCAGCCGCCCTGGTACGGGTTCTCCTCCACGGTGACGAGCCGCGAGGTTCTGCCGAGTGAGCCGAGGACGGTCGCGGTGTCCAGCGGGACCAGCGAGCGCAGGTCGATCACCTCCGCCTCGATCCCCTCCCCCGCCAGCACGTCGGCGGCCCGCAGGGCCGGCGGCACCATCGAGGCCAGCGCGACGAGCGTGACGTCCGCGCCCTCGCGCACGACGGCGGCCCGCCCCAGCTCGACGAGGTGACCGGGCGGTGGCGGGGCGCCCTTGGTGGCCAGGAGAGCCTTGTGCTCGAAGAAGACCACGGGGTCGTCGCTGCGGATCGCCGCCGCCAGCATGCCGATGACGTCGGCGGGCGTCGCCGGTGCCGCGATCTTCAGGCCGGGGACGGTGAGCGCCCAGTTCTCGGTGGCCTGGGAGTGCTGGGCGCCGAAGCCGAGTCCGCCGCCGTTGGCGGTGCGCACGACGAGCGGCACGGTCACCTGGCCGCCGGTCATGTAACGGACCTTGGGGATCTCGTTGGCGAGGTAGTCCCAGCAGCAGGCCAGGAAGTCGGAGAACATGATCTCCGCGACGGGCCGCATCCCCGTCATGGCGGCGCCCATCGCCGCGCCCACGATGGCCTGTTCGGATATGGGCGTGTCCCACACCCGCTCGGGCCCGAACTCCTTGTGCAGCCCGACGGTCGTCTTGAACACCCCGCCGGCCGCGCCGATGTCCTCCCCGAGGCACACCACCGACGCGTCCCGGCGCATCTCGCGCGCGATGCCCTCGGCGACGGCGTCCCGGTAGGTGATCACGTCCGCCATGCGGCACCCCCGTCGGCCCACACATCGGTCAGTGCCTCCCGCGGGTCGGGCGGCGGCGCGGCCTTCGCCGCCTCGACGGCCCGCTCCACGACGGTCCGGGCCCGCTCGTCGGCCTCGTCGACCGCCGCCGCCCCGATGCCCAGCTCGGCGAGCCGTCCCCGGGCGAGGTCCAACGGGTCGTGCTTCAGCCACCGTTCGACCTCCTCGGCCGGGCGGTAGGTCGCCGGGTCGGAGCGGCTGTGCCCGAAGTGCCGGTAGGTCTCCGCCTCCAGCACGGCGGGCCCGTCTCCGGCCCGGGCCCGCCCGGCGAGCCGCTCCACCGCCTCCGCCACGGCCACCACGTCGTTGCCGTCGACGACCTCGCCCGGGATGCCGTACGCGGGCGCCCGGTCGGCGGCGGGCCGGGGCACCGCCGTGACGTCGGCGATGGGCGTGTACTCCATGTACAGGTTGTTCTCGCACACGAACAGCACGGGCAGTTTCCACACGGCGGCCAGGTTGAGCGACTCGTGGAACGCGCCGATGTTGGTGGCGCCGTCGCCGAAGAAGGCGACCGCGAGCTGGTCGGTCCCCCGCAGCCGGGCCGACCAGGCCGCGCCGACCGCCATCGGGAGGTGGGAACCGACGATGGCGTAGGAGCCGAGCATGCCGGTGGCCGCCTTGGTCAGGTGCATGGAGCCGCCCTTGGCCCGGCACAGCCCGGTGGCCCGGCTCATCAGCTCGGCCAGGCACTCCTCGGGGGTGGCGCCCCGGGCGAGGGCATGGTGGTGGCCTCTATAGGTGGCGAACACATAGTCGTCGGGGCGCAGGGCGGCACTCGCGCCCACGGCGATCGCCTCCTGCCCGGCGGCGAGGTGGGTGGTGCCCTTCACCAGGCCTTGCAGGAACAGGTCGTGGGCGGCCTTCTCCGTACGGCGGATGACGGCCATCTGCTCGTAGGCGGCGAGGAGTCCGGCCGGTTCCATCAGCCCGCCCCGTCCCCACGGGAGGTGTTGAGATGGGACTGCGCCTCACGGCGGGTGTTCAGCTGGCCGCCCACCGTCCAGTACTTGCGCCCGGCCACCAGCAACTCCTCGGCGGGGAACTTGGTGATGACCTCGCAGCCGTCGGCGGTGACGACCAGTTCCTCCTCGATCCGGGCGGCGGACCAGCCGTCGGCGGCCGGCCAGTAGGTCTCCAGGGCGAACACCATGCCCTCCTCGAGGACTTCGGGGTGGTCGAGGGAGACCAGACGGCTGAAGATCGGCTTCTCCCAGATGGACAGGCCGACGCCGTGCCCGTACTGCAGGGCGAAGGCGGCCGTCTCGTCGGCGAAGCCGAACTCCTCGGCGCGCGGCCAGACCCGGACGATGTCGGCGGTGGTGGCCCCGGGCCGGACCAGCGCGATCGCCTGGTCCATGTACTCCCGGCAGCGCACATAGGCGTCCCGCTGCGCTCGGGAGGCGCTGCCCACGGCGAAGGTGCGGTAGTAGCAGGTGCGGTAGCCGAGGTGGCTGTGCAGGATGTCGAAGAAGGCCGGGTCGCCGGGGCGGATCAGGCGGTCGCTGTAGACGTGCGGATGCGGTGAACAGCGCTCGCCCGAGATGGCGTTGACGCCTTCGACGTACTCGCTGCCGAGGTCGTAGAGGACCTTGCTGACGACCCCGACGCACTCGTTCTCGCGGACACCCGGACGCAGGTAGCCGTACAGCTCCTCGTAGGCGGCGTCGACCATGGCGCAGGCCTGGGTGAGCAGGGCGATCTCGTCACCGGTCTTGATCCGGCGGGCCTCCAGGAAGACCTGCTGTCCGTCGACGACGTCGATGCCCTCGGCCCGCAGGGCGGCCAGGATCGGCATCTCGGCGACGTCGACGCCGAGCGGTTCGTTCGCCAGCCCGTGCTCGCGCAGCTCGGTGGCGATCTTGGCGGCGACGTCCTCGGCGATCCCGGCGTCCGGGTGGAAGGCGCCGCGCAGGGTGGAGATGCCGGCGCGGGCGCCGGTGGGCGGGCCGCCCTTGCCGTCGCTGTAGTCCAGCCATGGGTTGTACAGCTGGTGGTGGCGGGCGGCGGAGCCGAAGTCCCAGACGACCGGTTCGCCGTCGCGCACCAGCAGGGCGAAGCGGATCAGCTTGTCCATCGCCCAGGTGCCGATGTGGGTGGCCGTCATATAGCGGATGTTGGCGAAGTCGAAGCTGAGCACCGCGCCCAGCGCGGACCGGTTCAGGGACTCGTGCAGCCGGGCCAGCCGCTGCCCGCGCAGCCGGTCCAGGTCGATGCGCTCTTCCCAGTCGACGGCGTTGGGGCCGTATGTGCGGATCGCCATGGCGACCACCCCCACTTCGGAGTGAACGCCCGGGTGACAGGAGTGTCAAGTGTCACTGAACATCGCCGGACACGAACCAGACGCCCACAGCGGGTACCTCTCCATCGTTGCGGTAACGGTGGGGAGTCGTCGACTCGAAGCAGACGGCGTCGCCCGGGCGCACCGTGTACTCGTCGAAACCGAGGGTGAGGATCAGCTCCCCGGAGGTCAGATAGCCGTACTCGGTGCCCCCGTGCCGCATCAGCCCGCCGGAGCCCGCGGAGGAGCCGCCGGGCCGGTAGGTCACCAGCAGGAAGTCGACGTCCGCGCCCGGCACCCGTCCGAGGCGCTCCCACACGACCCCCGAGTCCAGCTCCAGCGTCTCGCGCTCACCCGCGCCGACCAGCGGGCCGATACGCCGGCCCGGGTCGGCGGCGAAGGCCGCGAGGGCGTTCGGGAGGGAACCTGGCGTGCTCGCACCGACCACGGGCGACGAGGCCCGTGCGTCGAAGAGGGACTCCACGGAGATCCCGAGGGCCGTCGTGATCGCGTACAGCGTGCTGACCGACGGCTGGCTCTTGCCGGTCTCGATCTGCGACACGAGGCTCGCGGACACGCCGACCTCCCGGGCCAGAGCGCGCAGGCTCGTGCCGCGCTCCTGGCGGGCCTGCCGGATACGCGCGCCGACGGGCGGCACGACGGCGGGTGACACGGGCGGCTCCTCTCGCACTCGGTGCGGCTTCGCTCGGCGGGTGTACAGCTTCATTGAACAGCGCGCGGGAGCCCCGAAGCCAGGTGCGGAGCGGCTCGCTCACCGCTTCCCCGCCGGGAACACCGCCCGCACCTGCCAGCCCGCACCCACTTCCCCGGCCGGGCCCCCGCGCGGCCCCGCGCGCAGTTCGCCGCCCAGCGCGGTCACCCGTTCCGTCAGGCCGACCAGGCCGAAGCCGCCGCCGTGGGCGGCCTCCGGGAGCTGGGTGCCGCCATGGCCGTCGTCCGTCACCGTGACCTCCAGCCGGTCGCCGGGGCAGGCCAGCCGGACGGTGACCCGCGTGGCGTCGGCCGCATGGCGCCGCACGTTGGTCAGCGCCTCCTGGACGACCCGGAAGGCCGCCGCCTGCACCTCGTGCGGCAGGTCGTCGGAGACGGCCGGGTCGCGGTGCAGGACGGACTTCTGGACCGGGCTCGCGAAGCGCGCGACCAGGTCGGAGATGCCGGCCAGATCGCCGACGGGGCGGCGGTCGGCGGCCTCGGGACCGGTGTCCCGCAGCACGCCGACCGTGCGCCGCATGGAAGCCAGCGCCTCCGTCGCGGCGCGCTCGATACCGGCCAGGACGGGGTCCAGGTCCTCCTGCGGCTGCCGGTCGGCCATCATGCGGGCCACCTGCGTCTGCACGAGGATCCCGGTGACGTGGTGGGCGACGAAGTCGTGCAGATCGGCGGCGATCGCGACGCGTTCGCCGCGTCGGGTCTCGCTGACCGCGACGGTGCGCCGGTAGTCCAGGGAGCGCAGATACGCGGCGAGTCCGGCGGTGAGCCCGATCAGGACCAGCCCGATCACGGCGAAGGCCAGCACCTCGTCCTGCAACGACCGGAAGTACCGCACCGGCAACAGCAGCAGGGCCACCCCGTCGAGCACACCGCACAGCAGCGCCCACGGCCACGGGCAGTGGCGTACGGCGATGAACAGCAGGCTCAGCAGGATCACGACCTCGCCCGGCCCGAACGGCTCCTCCGCCCGGTCCGTCAGCAGCACGCCCGTGGTGAAGAGCACGGAGAGCAGGGCGGGCCCGGCGGTGCGCAACTGCGGGGTGAGCCACGGCGGCCGCCGCTCGAGGGGCCACAGCACCGCGGCGAACCCGGCGAGGAGCACGGCCGCCGGCAGCCATGGGCCCTGGCCGAAGCTGCCCGCGATCAACAGGTCGTAGACCGCGGCCGCCACGAGGAACCCGACGCCGAAGCCCCGCGCGCAGCCCCGGGAGGAGGTGGATCTCATGCGGATCACGGTAGGCGAGGCCCCCGCGCGGCGGGATCGGCCGAACGGCCGAGGGCCGGCCCCCGGACCCGGCCGTTCGGCGGAGGCGGGCTCCCGGGACCGCGGGCGAGGATGGAGCCCCTTCCGGAAAATGAGGCCTCTTCCACCCGACGCCCCTGCCCGGCCCCCACCCTGAGGCATGATCGACCCATGATGACACCCGTCCCACCGGGCCCGGCCGGCGCCGCCGGTCGCTCCGGCGCTCCCATCCGGGTGCTCATCGCGGACGACCAGGACATGGTCCGCACCGGATTCCGTTTCTTCCTCGACGCCCAGCCGGACATCACGGTGGTCGCCGAGGCCCGGGACGGCGAGGAGGCCTTGGCGCTGGCCCGCCGTGAGCGGCCGGACGTGTGCCTGCTGGACATCCGGATGCCGAAGCTGGACGGCCTGGAGGCGACCCGGCTGCTGGCCGGACCGGATGTCGCCGATCCCCTGCGGGTGGTCGTGGTCACGACCTTCGATCTCGACGAGTACGTGTACGGCGCGCTGCGCGGCGGCGCCTGCGGCTTCCTGCTCAAGGACTCCGGGCCGGCCCTGCTCGCGGAGGCCGTCCGTGCCGCCGCCGCGGGCGACTCGCTGGTCTCCCCCTCGGTCACGGTCCGGCTGCTCAAGCACATCACCGCGGCGCCGGCCTCCGACAGCGCCCCGCCCCCGGTGTCCCCGGCCCCCGCGGCCCCGCTCAGGGAGCCGCTGACCGAACGCGAACTGGACGTGGTCCGCCTGGTCGCCCTCGGCCGCACCAACGCCGAGATCGCGGCCGAACTGTACGTCTCCCTCTCCACGGTCAAGACGCACCTGTCCAGCGTCCAGCTCAAACTGGCCGCCCGGAACCGCGTCGAGATCGCGGCCTGGGCCTGGCAGAACGGGCACGCGCAGACCGGGGCGTGAGGCGTCGGCGCTTCGGGGCGCGCTCACCCGATCAGTCCGGTGCCGGTGGTGGGCCGTCGGTGCCGGTGGTGCGCTGAGGACACGCGTCACGTTCTCAGGAGGCACTCCCGATGGCCCGTCGTCCGTCCCCGCTCGCCCGCGTTGTCTCCTCCGCCCTGGCGGCAGGCGCCCTGCTGACCACCGCCGCCTGCTCGGACAACGGCGACGGAGAGGGTTCGCGGGCGTCGGGCATCTCGGCGACACAGGTCGCCGGGAAGCAGCAGACCCCCTCGCCCACCGCCACCCTCACCGAGGACGGCGCCCAGGCCGCGCTGATCACCGAAGCGGACATCGAGGACAACTGGAGCCAGGTCAAGGACACGGAGGCCGAGAACTGGAACGACAGTCTGGTCATCGGCACGGTCGACGTCTCCGACTTCCTCACCGCCAGGACCGACGCCGCCGACTGCCAGCGCCTCATGAACTCCCTGTTCGACGACGATCTGCTGGGCAGGCCGTCCGGAGCGAACGCGCTGCGCGGCTTCGCGCAGGGCGACTCACGCCTGCTGTACCAGGTCGCCTCCTACGACCGGACCGACCCGCAGGACTCCCTGAACTGGATGGCGACCCTGCCGGAGAAGTGTGACCAGTTCACCGTCACCGAGGACGGCGAACAGCGCACCGTCCAGGTCATCGAGACCTCGCTGCCGAAGGTGGGCGACGCCCGTGAGGGCCTGCGCGTGACAGTGCAGGGCACGACCGGGGGCGCGGAGGCCACACTGACGCTGACCGTGGCGGCCGTACGCGTCGGCAACGACGCCATCACCGTCACGGCGGGCGGGCTCGACGGGGACGAGCAGGACTCCGCCGAACAGGCGGTGAAGATCGGCACCCAGAATCTGAAGGACGCGCTGGCCGGCAAGACGCCCTCGCCGGAACCCAGCGAGGTCGAGTAGGGCCCGCCGTTCTCTCCCGCACGCCGACCGCCTCCGCGACTTCCCGCCTCTGCCGATTCCCGGGACAGCGTGATCACCGCAACGGCACAATGGCGGCGATGGCCGGTCCTCCGGCCGCTCGTGCGAGGAGAGGAAGAGACGTGAGTGAGAGCCACACCCCGCCGAGCGGCTCGGCGCGGCTGAACACCGGTGTGGCGCACAACGCGCGTGTGTGGAACTACTGGATCGGCGGCAAGGACAACTACGAGGTCGACCAGCGGGTCGGCGAGCACGTCGCCGGCATGTTCCCGATCATCCGGGACATCGCCCGGGCGGACCGGGAGTTCCTGGGCCGGGCCGTGTCGTACCTGGCCGGCGAGCGCGGAGTGCGGCAGTTCCTCGACATCGGCACGGGGCTGCCGACGGCGGACAACACGCACGAGATCGCCCAGCGGATCGCGCCCGACTCGCGGATCGTCTACGTCGACAACGACCCGATCGTGCTGGTGCACGCCCGCACCCTGCTGACGGGCACCCCGGACGGCGTCACCGCCTACATCGACGCCGATGTGCACGACCCGGACGCCATCGTCGAACGGGCCGGGCACACCCTCGACTTCACGCGGCCCGTCGCCGTCATGATGCTGGGCATCCTCAACTTCGTGCTGGACACCGAGAAGGCCCGGGACATCGTGCGCCGCGTGATGGCAGCGGTCCCCTCCGGCAGCTTCCTCGTCCTCACCCACCCCACCTTCGACGACGAGCTCGGCGGCGCGGGCCAGATCCCGGCCATGAAGTTCTGGAACGAGAACGCCACTCCCCCGATCACCGCCCGCAGCGGCACGGACATCGCCGCGTTCTTCGAGGGCCTCGAGCTGCTCGAACCGGGCATGGTGTCGTGCGGGCAGTGGCATTCCGAGGCCGGCTCGGGCGTGCTGGTACCGCAGTTCGGCGCGGTGGCCGTGAAGCCCTGACCAGAGGAAGAGGCGTATGACGACCCTGGCCGATCCCGTGCCCGGCGGCCGCCCCGGCGACATCGAGCGGGCCACCGCGCTGAGCGGCGAGCTCTCCGGCCGGAGCGTGCACGGCGTGGTGCTGGCCTACGTCGACACCGCCGGCATCGGCCGGGTGAAGACCGTCCCGACGGCCCGGCTGGCCTCCGCCGCGGCCTGGGGCGTCGGCATGTCCCCGGTGTTCGACACGTTCCTGGCGAACGACTCCATCGTCACCACGGACGTCCTCGGCTCCCCCGACGGCGACCTGCGCCTCTACCCCGACCTCGACCAGCTGGTGGTGCTGGCCGGGCAGCCCGGCTGGGCGTGGGCGCCGGTCGACCGGATCACGCAGGACGGGGAGCCACATCCCGGCTGCACACGCACGTTCCTGCGCCGGATCGTCACCGAGGCGGCGGAGCGGCACGGCCTCGCCTTCCGGGCTGCCATCGAGATCGAGTGGACCGTGGCCCGGGGCGACACGCCCGGCGACTCCTTCGTGCCCGCGACGACGGGACCGGCCTACGGGGCCGCCCGGCAGGTCGAGCTCGGCGACTACACCGCCGATCTGCTGGCGGCCTGCGCGGCCCAGGGCATCGACGTCGAACAGGTCCATCCCGAGTACGCGGCCGGACAGTTCGAGATCTCGGTGGGTGCCGTCGATCCGGTGGCGGCGGCCGACCGCAGCGTGCTGGTGCGGCAGACCGTCCGCGCGGTGGCCCAACGGCACGGGCTCCGGGTCTCCTTCGCCCCGGCCGTCGTGGGCCAGGGCGTCGGAAACGGCGGCCATGTCCACCTCTCCGCCTGGCGTGACGGCGTCAGCCTGCACTCCGGGGGCGAGGGCCGGTACGGCATGACGGCCGAGGCGGAGTCGTTCACGGCCGGTCTCCTCGCCCGTCTGCCCGGCCTCACGGCCGTGACCGCTCCGAGCCCGGCGAGCTATCTGCGGCTCAAACCCTCCCAGTGGGCCGGGGTGTTCACCGCCTGGGGCCGCGAGACACGGGAGACCGCGCTGCGCGTCATCACCGGCACCACGGGCCTGCGCGACCAGGCGGCCAACCTGGAGATCAAACCCGTCGACCTGGCCGCCAACCCCTACCTCGCGATCGGGTCCCTGATCGCCGCCGGACTGGACGGCCTCTCCTCGTCCGCCGTCCTGCCCGGGGAGATCACCGGGGACCCGGCACGGCTGGCGGAGGCGGACGCGGCGGCCCGCGGCGTGCGGCGGCTGCCCGTCTCGCTGCAGGAGGCCGTCGAGGAGTTCCGCGCGGACGAAGTGCTGCGCGCGGCACTGGGACCGGTCCTGGCCGACGCGGTGATCGCCGTACGGCGGGGCGAACTGGCGTCCGTGGCCGGTCTGGACGACGACCAGGTGGCGGCGGCGTACCGCTGGAAGTACTGACGTGAGCGCGGTCCGCGAGACGCTCGACGCCCTGAGGCTGGTCGACCACCACTGCCACGGCACCGTCACCGCCGGCCTCGACCGCGCGGCCTTCGAGTCTCTCATCACGGAGGGCGACGTCTGGCCGGGCGTCTCGCCCTTCGACAGCCCCGTGGGCGTGGCCGTGCGCCGCCACTGCGCTCCCCTGCTGGACCTGCCCCGGCACGCTCCCGCCGAGGAGTACCTCGCCCGGCGCTCCGAACTGGGCCGGCACGAGGTGCAGCGGCGTTTCCTCCGCGCTTCGGGCACGGGCGTCCTGTGCGTGGACACCGGTCTCGACCCCGACCGCCTCACCACCCCGCCCCAACTCGCCGAGGCCGCGGGCGCGGCCGCGTACGAGGTCGTACGGCTGGAGAGCGTCGCCGAGTCGGTGCGGGCCGCAGGGGTCGAGCCGGACGCGTACGCGGACGCCTTCCGCGCGGCTGCGCTCGACGCCGTGGGACGGCCCGGAGTGGTGGCCGTGAAGTCGGTGGCGGCCTACCGCACCGGATTCGACCTGCACCCGGCCCGCCCCTCGGACCCGGACGTCACCGAGGCGGCCCGGCGCTGGGCGGCCCGCGGCGGCCGGCTGGCCGACCCGGTCCTCGTACGGCACGTGCTGTGGACGGCCGTCGACCTGGGCCTGCCGCTCCAGCTCCACACCGGGTTCGGCGACAACGACATCCGGCTGCACCGGGCCGACCCCAGCCGGCTCACGGACTGGCTGCATCTGACCGCCGGGACGATCCCCGTCCTGCTGCTGCACTGCTGGCCCTACCAGCGGCAGGCCGCCTACCTGGCGGCGGTCTTCGAGCAGGTGTACCTCGACGTCGGTCTCACCCTGCACTACGTCGGCCCCGCCCGGGCCGGTGCGGTCCTCGCGGAGGCCCTGGAGATCACACCGTTCCGCAAACTGCTGTACAGCTCCGACGCGTACGGTGTGGCCGAGTTCTTCCACCTCGGGGCGCTCGCCTTCCGGCAAGGGCTTTCGGGGCTGCTCCAGGAGCGGGTGGACGCCGACGAGCTGTCCCTGCCGGACGCGCTGCGGATCGCGCGCTGGGCCGGGCGGGACAACGCCCTGCGGGTCTACCGGCTGCCGGACGACGTGCCGGGAGGGGATTAGGACGGCGTGGGGCCGGTCACAGTTCCCCTGGAGCGGCTATCCAGGAAGTCCGAACGGCTGAAAGTATGATCAAGCAATGTCTGACATGACCGATACCACGCCCGGCTGGCTGTCCTCCGACGAACTGGAGATGACACGCGCCCGCATGCCGATCCTGTACGTCGAGGCCGTCCCGGTACGCGTCGACGACAGCGGCGAAGTCACCAGTGTCGGTGTGCTGCTGCGCATCGGGCCCGACGGAACGGTCAGCCGGACGCTGGTCTCCGGCCGCGTACTGCACCACGAGCGCGTCCGCGACGCCCTGCTGCGCCATCTGGAGAAGGACCTCGGCCCGGTCGCGCTCCCCCGCGTCCCGGCGTCGCTCCAGCCCTTCACGGTCGCGGAGTACTTCCCGACCCAGGGCATCACGGCGTACCACGACCCCCGCCAGCACGCGGTGTCGCTGGCCTACATCGTGCCGGTGACGGGCGACTGCCGGCCCCGGCAGGACGCTCTGGACCTGGTGTGGTTCAGCCCGCAGGAGGCCGTGTCCGAGGCGGTGCAGAGCGAGATGCCGGGCGGACACGGAGTGCTGCTGAAGCAGGCGCTGGCCCATGCGGGCTGTGTCATCTGACGGGGGCGGGCCCTGACGAAGGGGTGAGCTGATGCGGCTTCCCGACATGCCGGTGCACGATCCGTTCGTCGTCGCCGACGGCGAGTCCTGCACCTATCACCTCTACACGTCCAACGTCCCGTCCGTGTCGGGCGTGGACGGCACCGGCACGATGGTCTACCGCAGCCAGGACCTGCTGGACTGGACGGACCCCGTCGTGGTGTTCCGGACCGCCGGGCAGGAGGGAATCTGGGCGACGGAGGGCGCCTGGGCCCCGGAGGTGCACGCGTGGGACGGCAGGTACTACCTGTTCACCACGCTGCACAACGAGGACAGACCACTCCCGGTCCCGCCGCCCAATCAGTGGGGCGTCCCGTTCCGGACCCCGCCCCATATGCGCGGGACGATCACGGCGGTCTCCGACTCCCTGCTCGGCCCGTTCACCGTGCTCGACCCCTCGCGCCCCGTGCCGCCCGAGCACCTCATGACCCTCGACGGCACGCTGTACGTCGACCCGTCCGGGCAGCCCTGGATGGTGTACGCGCACGAGTGGCTCCAGACCATCGACGGGACGATGGAGGCGATCCGGCTGACCCCGGACCTGTCCCGGACGACCGGCGACCCGGTCTACCTCTTCAAGGCCTCGGACGCGCCCTGGACCGCCGAGCAGATCCCCGCCGGCGTCCCGCACCAGCTGCCGCCCTACATCACCGACGGCCCCCAGCTGTACCGCACCCCTGACGGGTCCCTGCTCATGCTGTGGTCGACCTACGAGAAGAACACGGCCGGCGGGGACGGCACCGTCAGCGGCGGCTACGTCCAGACCTACGCCGTGTCCCGGTCCGGGGACGTCCGAGGCCCCTGGCAGCAGCACCGGCCCCTGGTCCGCGACGACAGCGGCCACGGCATGCTGTTCCACACCTTCGACGACCGGCTGATGATGATCCTCCACCGGCCCTTCGAGAACGCCCGCGGCAAGCTGTACGAGATGGGGCTGCGCGGTCACGAGCTGGAGGTACTGCGCCGACGGGACGACCTCGACGGCGGCGGCTGACCCCATAACGCAATCAGCGGGCCTGCCTTCCGGCAGACCCGCTGGTCGATTCTGTCGGGACGACAGGATTTGAACCTGCGACCCCTTGACCCCCAGTCAAGTGCGCTACCAAGCTGCGCCACGTCCCGTTGCCCGTCTGACCTGGGGGTTCCCCCGGCCGAACGCGCAGGGAAACAATACCGCACTCGCGCCGGTGATCGCGCATCCGTTTCCCGGGAGCCGGCCTCCGGGGGACGTCACTCGGCCGCCGGGAGCCCCAGGCGGGGATGCGCCTCCAGGAGCCGGTTCGGGGCGGCCTGGCGCCACGAGTCGGCGAGGATGTCCCGCAGTTCGTCCTCGCCCTCCAGCGCGTCCAGCCGGGCCCGCACCCAGGCGAACGACGACTCATGGTCGGCGATCCAGAATTTCTTCGGCTCGGCGAGCACCAGTTCGTCCCGCTCCACCTTGGGGCAGCGCACGGCGATGGACGTCTCGTCCTCGGGCAGCGTCGCGAACATCTTTCCCGCGACCCGGAACGTGGGCATGCTCCAGGCGATCTTCTCCGTCGTGTCCGGGAAGGAGAGGGCGATACGGCGTACGTCTTCGGCATCCGGCATGGTGGGCACGGTAGCCGCTCCCACTGACAATCACCTGGTGAGAGCGTCTGCCGGTACGTGCTTGTAGTAGATCGTCGTCGGCCGGAGCACTCCGTCGGGGCTCGCCGCGTAGTCGGGGATCGCGCCGATCGCGGTCCAGCCGGCGGACCGGTACAGCCCCTCGGCGGGGCTGCCGGTCTCGGTGTCCAGGTGCAGGAGGGTGACCCCGGCCGCCGCGGCGGCGTCCTCCGCCGTCGCGAGCAGCCTGCGGCCGAGGCCGCGCCCGCGGGCTTCCGGGTCCACCATGAGCTTGACGAGTTCGGCGCGGTGCCGGCTGTTGGCCTTGCCGGGGAAGGCCAGGCTCACGGTGCCCAGCACCCGGTCGCCGTCGTACGCCGCCCATACGGCGAGACGGCCCGCGGCCACGTCGGCGGCCCGCTCCTCCCACCAGACGAGAGCCTCCGCGCGGTCGAGCGGGGCGAGGAAGCCGACCGAGGCGCCGGCGTTGACGGTGTCGGCCAGCAGGCCGGCCAACTCCGGGACCGCCTTGCGGAGTTGGGTTTCGCCGAGACGGGTGACGATCATGGCCGCACCACCGCCAGCAGATACCGCACGCCCTCGGGAGCGGCGCACCGGAACCGGGTCGGGCCCCACACGCGCATGCGGAGGCAGTCGCCGGCGCCGAGGTGGTGTCCGGTGTCCCGCACGGTCACGTCGAGGGCGCCTTCAAGGACCCAGATGTGCTGCTCCAGTCCGGCGACGGGCGGACGGTCGTAGGCGATGTCGGCGCCGGGCGAGAGGCGGGCCTCGACGAGTTCGCCGCGCAGGGCCGAGTGCGGCGGGGACACGGACCGCCGTACGAAACCGGAGGCCTGGTCCTGCCACAGAGGCTGGTCGGTCGCCCGCACCACGGGCGCGGGCTCGGCCTCGACCTCGCTGAGCAGCTGGGACATGGTCCGCCCGTAGACGGCACACAGACGGTTCAGCAGCGAGGCCGTGGGGCTGATCTCCGCCCGCTCGGCCCGGGACAGAGTGGACCGGCTGACTCCGCTGCGGTCGGCCAACTCGCCCAGGGACCAGCCGTGTTCGGCCCGCAGCTCGGCCAGGCGGACACCCAGCCGGGTGTCGACGGGGTCCGCGCCATCGCCGTCGTTTCTCATATCCGGGACGCTATCCCGGATATGAGACAAGCAGGTTTCGGGGTCCTCACACCGGCAGCGGCTGCGCCTGGGCCGCCGCGCCGAGCGCGTCCAGCACCGGGCGGATCAGCGGGTGCTCCTCGGCTCCCCGGCGTACGGCGGCGAACACCCGCCGGGTGGGGGCGGTGCCGTCGACGGGGCGGACGATCACGCCCGTGAGGTCCATGCCGCGCAGCGCCGAGCGCGGCACCAGGGCGACGCCGGCGTCGGCGGAGGCGAGGGCGACGACCGCCCGGAAGTCGTCCGAGGAGTGCTCCATACGGGGCTGGAAGCCGGCGTTCTCGCAGGCCAGGACCACCACGTCGTGGCAGGGGTTGCCGGGGTACGGGCCGATCCAGGGGTCCTTGGCCAGTCCGGCGAGCGGGATCTCGGGCGCGCCGGACAGCCGGTGGGCGACCGGCACGACCGCGTCGAAGGGCTCGGCGTACAACGGCACGTGGGCCAGTCGCGGATCGTCCGCGGGCGGGGCTCCGCGGTACTCGACGGCGACGGCGACATCGACCTGCCGGTCCAGCACCATGGGCAGACTGGCGTCGCCCTCGGCGTCCTGGACGCGGATACGGATCCCGGGCGCGGACTCGGCGAGCCGGGCCACCGCGGGCGCCACGACCAGGGCGATTCCGGTCGCGAAGGAGGCGAGGGCGACGGTGCCCGCCGCTCCCGAGCTGTACGCGGCCAGCTCGGCCTCGGCCCGCTCCAGCTGGGCGAGGACCGCATTGGTGTGATTGAGCAGGATCTCGCCGGCGGGGGTGAGCCGTACACCCTTGGCGCCGCGCTCGACGAGCCGGTGCCCGGTCTCCTGTTCCAGCGCGGCAAGCTGCTGGGACACGGCCGAAGGGGTGAGGTACAGCGCGGCGGCAGCCGCCGTCACCGTACGGTGGTCCGCCACCGCACGGAGGATGTGGAGCCGCCGCGCTTCGATCATGCGATCGATTGTCTCAAATGCGCCGCTCAGCCCTGCTCGGCATCCAGCTCGGCGCGCGCCGCCACGAACGCGTCCACCGCGCGGTTGACGTCCTCCGTCGAGTGGGCCGCCGACAGCTGCACCCGGATCCGGGCCTGCCCCTGCGGCACGACCGGGTAGGAGAAGCCGATCACGTACACACCGCGCTCCAGCAGCAGCTCCGCGAGCCGGCCCGCCTTGGACGCGTCGCCGATCATCACGGGCGCGATGGCGTGGTCGCCGGGGAGGATCTCGAAGCCCTCCTCGGTCATACGGCGGCGGAAGAGGGCCGTGTTCTCGGCGAGCCGGACCCGCAGGTCGTCCGCGGACTCCAGCAGGTCGATGACCTTCAGGGACGCCGCCGCGATCACCGGGGCGAGCGTGTTGGAGAAGAGGTACGGCCGGGAGCGCTGGCGCAGCAGGGCGACGATCTCGGCGCGGGCCGCGACATAGCCGCCGGACGCGCCGCCGAGTGCCTTGCCGAGGGTGCCGGTGATGATGTCGACGCGGTCCATGACGCCGTGCAGCTCGGGCGTGCCGCGCCCGCCGGGGCCCACGAAGCCGACGGCGTGCGAGTCGTCGACCATGACCATCGCGTCGTAGCGGTCGGCCAGTTCGCAGATCTCGCGCAGCGGCGCCACATAGCCGTCCATGGAGAAGACGCCGTCGGTGACGATCAGCCGGCGGCGCGCGTCGGACGCCTCCTTCAGCCGGGCCTCCAGCTCGGCCAGATCACGGTTGGCGTAGCGCAGGCGGCGGGCCTTGGACAGCCGGATGCCGTCGATGATCGACGCGTGGTTGAGCGCGTCGGAGATGACCGCGTCCTCCGGGCCGAGCAGCGTCTCGAACACGCCGCCGTTGGCGTCGAAGCAGGAGGAGTACAGGATCGTGTCCTCCTGGCCGAGGAACGCCGACAGCCGCGACTCGAGTTCCTTGTGCACCTCCTGCGTGCCGCAGATGAAGCGGACGGAGGCCATGCCGTAGCCCCAGCGGTCCAGGGCCTCGTGGGCGGCGGCGACGACCTCGGGGTGGTCGGCGAGGCCGAGGTAGTTGTTGGCGCAGAAGTTGAGGACCTCGCCGGGGCGGCCGCCCGCGGTGACGTTCACGGTGGCCGACTGCGGGGTGCCGATGACGCGCTCGGGCTTGTGCAGGCCGGCGGCGCGGATCTCGTCGAGGGTGGCGCGCAGGTCGTCGCGCACGGAGTCGAACATGAGGGGGCTCCTAAGGTGCTTGCGGGACAGGGGGTTACGCGGTCCAGTCGAGGATGACCTTGCCGCCGCGGCCGCTCGCCGCGTCGGCGAACGCCGCCTCGAAGTCGCGGAAGCCGTACCGGCCGGTGATCACGGGCGCGAGGTCGAGACCGCCTTCGAGCAGCACGGACATCGCGTACCAGGTCTCGAACATCTCGCGGCCGTAGATGCCCTTGACGGTGATCATCGAGGTGACGATCCGGGCCCAGTCGACGGGGAACTCCTCGGCGGGCAGGCCGAGCATGGCGATCCGGCCGCCGTGCGTCATGTTGGCGATCATGTCGCGCAGGGCCTCGGGGCGGCCGGACATCTCCAGGCCGATGTCGAAGCCCTCGCGCAGACCGAGCGCGCGCTGCCCGTCGGCGATGCCGGCGCCGGAGACGTCGAGCGCGAGGCTCACCCCGACCTTGCGGGCCAGTTCCAGCCGCTCCGGGCTGACGTCGGTGATCACGACGTTGCGGGCGCCGGCGTGCCGGGCCACGGCGGCGGCCATCAGACCGATGGGACCCGCGCCGGTGATCAGCACGTCCTCACCGACGAGCGGGAACGACAGCGCGGTGTGCACGGCGTTGCCGAACGGGTCGAAGATCGCGGCCACGTCGAGGTCGACGGGCACCCGGTGCACCCAGACATTGGCGGCGGGCAGAGCCACGTACTCGGCGAACGCCCCGTCCCGGCCCACACCCAGCCCCACGGTGGCCCGGCACAGATGGCGGCGGCCCGCCAGGCAGTTACGGCACTTGCCGCACACCAGATGGCCCTCGCCGCTCACCTGGTCGCCGATGCCGATGTCGGTGACGTCCCGCCCGGTTCCGACGACCTCGCCGACGAACTCGTGCCCGAGCACGAGCGGGGTGCTGATGGCCTGCCGCGCCCAGCCGTCCCACGCTCTGATGTGCAGGTCGGTGCCGCAGATACCGGTGCGCAGCACCTTGATCAGTACGTCGCCGGGCCCGACGGCGGGCTCCGGGACGTCCGTGAGCCACAGCCCGGGCTCCGCCTTCTCTTTGACCAGCGCCTTCACCGCTAGGGCTCCTGTGGGTGAGTCCCGGCTCCGGGCATGCCGAAGCAGCCCCTGGGCCGGGAGAGGAGTGGGATCGCACTGCAATTTGCCGTACGGCGGCCGCACCGGTCCATCGAGGATTTCTTAAGCGCCGCCTCAGCTTTCCTTCACGCCCTCGGGAGACTCCGGGAAACGCGGGCGTTCAGTAGGGCAGCGAGCCGTCCAGGCCCTCCAGCCGCAGGACGAGCTGCGCGGCGTGTTCCTTGATGGCCGTCAGGCCCGGCTTCCCCCAGGGCCTCGGCTCGACGTCCGCGACACTGACCGTGCCCAGCACCAGGCCCGTGCCGTCGAGGAGCGGCGCCCCCAGATAGGAGCGGATGCCGAACTCGTCGACCACCGGATTGCCCGCGAACCGCGGATAGTCGCGGACGTCCTCCAGGACCAGGGCCTTGCGTCGCGCCACCACATGGGGGCAGAAGCCATGGTCGCGCGGTAGGGCGCGGCCCACCTGAGGGCTGGTGCCGTCACCGCGCACCACCGGCGCGACAGCCGGGACGTACAGGCCCGCGTAGAACTGCCGCTGCTCGTCGGGGAAGTTGACCATGGCGTACGGCGCCCCGGTGAGCTCGGCGAGGCGGTACGCGAAGGCGTCGAGGGCGGGTTCGGGACGCTCCCCGAGGCCCAGCCGGCGCAGTCGGTCGGTGCGGGCGGGGGCCTCCTTGTCCTCGGGGGTGAGCAGCAGACGACCGGCCGGGCGCGGCGGGTCGTAGCTCATGGGCGTACTCGCGAAGTGTGGGCATGCGTCATATATGGGCTCCGTGGCAGGTGTTATGGGGTCACATATGGGCGCCGTACCCCGTCGTGGGGGCCGGGGTGTGGGCGATGAGGTGGCGCACCAGGGTCAGCAGAGTCCGGACCCCGGAGCTGGAGATCCGGGCGTCGCAGCACACGACGGGGACGTCCGCCGTCAGGTCGAGGGCCGCGCGCACCTCCTCGGGGTCGTAGCGGTGAGAGCCGTCGAACTCGTTGACGGCGACGATGAAGCCGAGGCCGCGCTGTTCGAAGAAGTCGACCGCCGCGAAACACTCCTCCAGACGACGGGTGTCGGCGAGGATGACCGCCCCGAGCGCGCCCTCGCACAACTCGTCCCACATGAACCAGAACCGCTCCTGGCCGGGTGTGCCGAACAGGTACAGCACATGTGCGGGGTCGAGGGTGATGCGGCCGAAGTCCATGGCCACGGTCGTCTCGACCTTGTTCTCGATGCCGTCGAGGTTGTCGGTCGCGGCACTGACGGTGGTGAGAAGCTCCTCTGTACTGAGCGGCGCGATCTCGCTGACCGCGCCGACGAAGGTCGTCTTGCCCACGCCGAAGCCGCCCGCGACCAGGATCTTGAGCGCGGTGGGGAACGGATCGGCGCTGCCGCGCGGTCCGTCGGCGTAGTCAGAGCTGTCGTCGTAGTCCATCGAGCACTGCCTCCAGAAGAGCCCGGTCCGTCGGGTTGTGGTAGAACGCGGGGGGCTTGGTGGTCAGCGCCCCGCAATCGACGAGGTCCGCCAGCAGCACCTTGGTGACGGCCACCGGCAGTTTGAGATGGGCGGCGACCTCGGCGACCGCGACGGGCGCGCGGCACAGGTCGAGCGCCTGGGTGTGCTCGGGCCCGAGGTAGCCGAGGGGGGTCGCCCCGGTGGCCATCAGCTGCGACATGAGGTCGAGCGCGACGGTGGGACGGGTGCGGCCGTTGCTGACGGTGAACGGGCGCACCAGCCGCCCGGCCGCGTCGTCGAGCCAGGGCCCGTCACCGGCCGCCGTCACGGTCAAGGCCTCATCGCCGGGGATTCGACGGACTGCTGCCGGGGAGCGGTGACCAGGTAGGGGCGGACGCTCTTGACGAGCATCGCCATCTCGTAGCCGAGCACGGCCGCGTCGGCCTCGCGGCCGGCGAGCACGGCCAGGCAGGTCCCGGAGCCGGCGGTGGTGACGAACAGCAGGGTCGAGTCGAGTTCGACGACGACCTGCCGTACGTCGCCGCCGTCGCCGAAGCGGACGCCGGCGCTGCGGCCGAGGGAGTACAGGCCGGAGGCCAGGGCGGCCATGTGGTCGGCGCTGTCCGGGTCGAGGCCATGGACGGACTTCACGAGTCCGTCGCAGGACAGGAGCACGGCGGCGTTCGTGTGCGGTACGCGCTGCACGAGGCCGCTCATCAGCCAGTCGAGATCGGATACCTGCGCGGTCGGCGCATCACTCGCCATGGTGGATCGACTCCTTGGGGTACGAAGGTCTGCGGGAGCGCTGGGCGTGGGGGTGGAAACGGGGGTGGTCATCCGGCGGGTGCGCTCCCGTCCCGCCGGGTGGTGGTGCTGTGGTCGGTGTGCACCGGCTCAAGGTGTGCCGGCTGGATGTGCGTCGGCTGCTCCCTGTCGCCCCGGCCCAGGTCCCCGGACTCCATGTGCTGTTGCGCCTCGGCGAGGCTGATGCCGCGCTGGAAGGCCGCCATCAGACCGGGGTCGTGGCCGACGAGGTACTCGGGGTCCTGGCGCGGCGTGGGACCGTCGCGCAACTGGGGTGCGATGTGCTCCTGGGCGCGGCGGCGGGGCAGTTGAGGTTTGCCCATGGTGCCGCGCACGGAGCCGTTGCGGGGGGTGGGTGGCTCGGTCACGTTCCCGGCGAGGATGCGCCGGTCGTCCGGGCTGATCCCGGGACGCGCCTCGGCCGGGGTGGGGCGCTCCCGGTGGGTCCCGCGCACGGGCAGGGGCGCGGGGTGGCCGTTCTTCGGGGTTCCGCCCGAGTCCGGTTCGGTGTCGCGCTGGAGGACTCGGGACGCGGAGGGTGCGGAGGGCGGAACCGGCGGCCGTGCCTCGGAAGCGGCACCCGACACGGACGAGAACCCGTACATCGTCGAGGGCCCTGCCGCGGGCGCGGATCCGGAATCGGGCGTGGCGCCGGGGCCGACGCCGACGGGGACCGACGCCTCGGCCGTGGACGACTTCCGGGAGTCCGCTCGGGCTCCGAGCTCGGGCGCCGTCCGGGCGCCGCCTCCGGTCCCGGCCTCGCCTCCGGCTCCGGCCCCGGCCTGCCTGCCCTCCGGCTGCCCGGCGCCCGTCGGCGCACCAGGCTCCGGCCCCAGCAGTGCCTGCGGCACGACGAGCACCGCCTGCACTCCGCCGTAGATGTTGGTCTGGAGGCGGACGTTGATGCCGTGCCGCCGGGCGAGCTGTGAGACCACGAACAGGCCGATGCGGCCGTCCGCGAGGAGCCGGCCGACGTTCACCTGGTCCGGGTCGGCGAGCAGAGCGTTCATCCGCTTCTGCTCCTCGACCGGCATGCCGAGTCCGCGGTCCTCGACCTCCACGGCGAGCCCGGAGGTGACGAGGCCCGCGCGCAGCAGCACCTGGGTCTGCGGGGCGGAGAACACCGTGGCGTTCTCGACGAGTTCGGCCAGCAGGTGGATGACGTCGGCGACGGCGTGGCCGCGCAGGGTGCCGTCGATCGGCGGCACGAGTTTGACCCGCGAGTACTGCTCGACCTCGGCGATGGCCGAGCGCAGCACCTCGGTCATGGAGACGGGGTTGCTCCACTGGCGGCGGGAGACCGCCCCGCCGAGCACGGCGAGGTTCTCCGCGTGCCGGCGGATGCGGGTGGCGAGGTGGTCGACGTGGAAGAGCCCCTTGAGCAGCTCGGGGTCCTCCATCTCGTTCTCCAGCTCGTCGAGGATGGAGATCTCGCGGTGCACCAGTGACTGCAGGCGCCGGGCGAGGTTGACGAACACCTCGAGCTTCTGTTCGCTGCCCGCGTGGCTGGAGAGCTGGGCGGCCTCGACGACGGCGGTGAGGGCGCCGTCGTGCGCCCGGGTGAGGTCGGCCGAGAGCAGGTCGAAGTCGTCGGCGTCCTCGACGGGACCGCCGCGCTGCTCGTCGGGACCGAGCCGTGGCGGGCCGTCGCCGCGGCGCAGCGTCTCGACCAGGCCGCGCAGGTCGGCCTCGCGCCGCGCGGTGGCGCGGCGCAGGATGCCGATGCGGTCGTGCACGGACCGGGCGGCCCGGTTGGCGGCCACCGCGGCGACGACGATGCCGACGAGGGTGACCGAGACGGCCCCGGCGAGCACGGCCCACAGGGTGAGGCCCGGCCGCGCTCCGGTGGACCGGACGGTGAAGAGGACGGCGGCACAGCCGCTGAGGGCGACGGCGACGGGCGGCAGCACCGCGAGACGCAGCAGCTGGGGCCGTATGTGGGTCTCGGGCAGCGCGGGTGCGGTGCGGGCGGCAGGCCTTCCGTGCCGCCCGCCCTCACGGCGGTCTGCGCGTGTGGCCGGGGCGCGGAGGTGAGACATCGGTGTCCTCGTACTGGTCCGTCGGTGCTGGGTGCCAGGGGGGCTCGCGGGCGGGCGATCGGGCTCGCGCGGCCGCTTCCGCGCCCTCCGGGCCGCCTGCCTGGACGTACCGGCGTCGGTGGTGCGCGGGCGGCGGGGATCCCCGTCGCGTCGACTCCCTCGTCCGCCTTGCGCCTGCACGTGCCGGTCCCCGCTCCCTGATCCGCCCTGTTTCCCGACGGCCACTGACAGTAGTCGCCAGCGCATCATGTGCGGTGGGCAGTTGACAAACTCATACGGTGAGCGTCCTGCTCTGGTATGAGGCCTCGTACGACAGACCGATAACTCCGCCCCGTACCCGACCACGAACGGACACGTTTCGATCTGACCTGGTCAGAAGCGGTCGCACGGAAACGGCGAGGGCCGGGGAGCCTCTCGCC
>NZ_JBSHKH010000070.1:0-42430 GCF_053643595.1 Streptomyces sp. NPDC055506
CTCAGGGTCCTTGCCCGCGCGCGGCCCCGGCCTGCCGGCGCGGCTGGGCCGGGGTGCTTCGGGCCGTGCGGCCCGGCTGCCTTCGCCCGGCGGCGTCCGCCCCTCGCTCCGGCTGGGGCAGTCAGTCGCGCGGCGCCCCGTCCCCTCAGTCGCACACCAGCCGTACCGCCTCCTCCGCGCATCCCCAGGCCACCGTGACCCCGGCGCCGCCGTGGCCGTAGTTGTGCACCAGGGGCCGGCCGTCCGGCAGGGCGTCGCGGTCCAGGCGGACCGCGGGGCGGGCGGGGCGCAGTCCGACTCGGTGTTCCAGGACCCGCGCCCCGGCGATCTCCGGCCGCAGTGCCGTGCAGCGGCGGACGATCGCCTCGGCCGTCGCGGGGTCGGGCTCCGGCGACCACGCGTCCTCCTCCGCCGTACCGCCGAGGACGAGCCCGCCCGGCTGCGGAAACAGGTACGCGTAGTTCCCGGCCGGGTCGGCGGAGACGAGCCAGGTGTCGATCCCGGGGTTCTCCACGACCACCAACTGCCCGCGCACGGGCCGTACGGACGGATCCGGCACCAGCTCACGCGCCCCCAGCCCCGTGCAGTTGACCACGACCGGCGCGTCCGCCTCCGCGAACGAGGACACCGTACGGGTCTCGACCACCCCGCCCGCCGCCACGAACCGCTCCCGCAGCCACGGCAGATGAGCGGGCATGTCGATCAGGGGAAGCCGTGCCCGGACGCCCGTCCCCGCGTACTCCCCGGCCGTGGCCGGCCGCAGCCCCGGCACCCGCCCCGCCAGCCACCCGTCCACCTCGTCGAGACGGGTCTCGCCCAGTACCCCTTCGACCATGCGTACGCCGGTCGGTCCGGGCCGCGCCGCCAGCTCCTCGTACACCTCGAGCGACCGCAGCGCCCACGCACGCGCGAGCGCGACCGGCTCGATCCGGTACGGCCACCACAGCGCCCCCGCAACCGCTGAGGTGGTCGCCTCGACGGCATCCCGCGTCCACACCCGCACCCGCCGCCCGCGTTCGGCCAGCAGCACCGCCGTCGTCAACCCGACGACCCCACCACCGATCACCACGATCTCGTCACTTCGCTCGCCCGCCATGCCGGGACCGTAGCGGAATGTGTCATGCCGTGCTCACATCACGCGCAGTATGGGGATACTCACAGCATGTGTCCTGAATACGCGACCTTCGGCCTGGCACCCGCGATGCGGGCCGGCGGAGTTCTCCACGACGGTGGTTACCAGGTCCACCGGGACTTCGTGGACTTCATCGTCGACGGACGCCCGCTGCTGTTCCGCCTCTCCGACCTCGACGCGGTCTCCCCGCTCGCCTCCGACGTCCCGCCCGCCATCTTCACCGCACAGGTCCGCAGCCTGCTCCTGGAAAGCCCGGCACCGCTGCCCGAGGGCCGCTACGTCGTGTACGGCTGCCCCGAGTGCGAGGACCTGGCCTGCGGCGCCGTCACCGCGGTCATCCGGCGGGACGGCGAGGACTTCATCTGGCGGGACTTCGCCTGGCAGACCGACGAACACGCCGACCTCGACCTCAACGGCTACCACGGCATCGGCCCGTTCCGCTTCCGCGGCGCCGAGTACCGCGCGGCCCTGAGCGCCCTGCTGAACGGCTCCGCCCCGGACCCCCGGCGCCGCGTCCTGCTGATCGGCGCCCGCGTCGCCGTCCTGGCCAAGCTCGCCGCGGCGTTACGCACCATCGGCGTCGGCGCCGACATCGCCCACGACGCCGACGGGGTGCCCGCCGACGAACTGCGCGGCTACGGCGCCGTCGTCTTCGGCCACGCGACCGGTGAGCGGGACCGTGCCGCCGTCCGCCGCGCCTTCGAACAGGCCGAGGTCCCCGTCGCCTACGTCGACGGCCTCGCCCCGATCGTGCCCCTGCTCGTCGCCCAGATCGAACACGCCCTGGACCGTGGGACGTTGGCGCAGCGCCGCCTCACCGGCCTGACCGCCGCCGACGGCGGGGCGGACATCGAGGTCACCTCCGCCTGCCGGGTCACCCTCACCGCGTATCGCCTCGACCGGCTCTCCCGCACCCATACCCACGAGATCTTCGACGGCGTCCTCGAACCGGGCCGTCACCACATCGCCCTCGACGCCAGGGCGGTGAAGGGACGGTCCTACGTGGTGGCGCGCACCTCCGGAAGTGTCCTGGTGACGGCAGTGACCCACTGAGCGCCCATTAAAATCGGCGACCTGATGACTGCCACCCTCGTCGCCAAGAACCTCGCCGCCGGCCACGGCGACCGCTCCCTGTTCACCGGGCTCGACCTCGTCGTCGCGCCCGGCGATGTGATCGGCCTGGTCGGAGCCAACGGCGCCGGCAAGTCCACCCTGCTCAGGATGCTCGCCGGACTCACCGCACCCGAGCAGGGCGAACTGCGCCTGTCCCCGCCGACCGCCACCGTCGGCCACCTCCCGCAGGAGCCGGACCGCCGGCCCGGCGAGACCGTTCGGGCGTTCCTGGCCCGCCGCACCGGCGTCGCCGAGGCCCAGCGGACCATGGACGAGGCGACCCAGGCCCTGGTCGACGCGGCGCCCGGCGCCGACGACGCCTACGCCACCAGCTTGGAGCGCTGGCTCGGGCTCGGCGGCGCCGACCTCGACGAACGCGCCGAGGAGGTCGCCGACTCACTGGGCCTCGCGGTCGACCTGGACCAGCCGATGACGTCCCTGTCCGGCGGTCAGGCGGCCCGCGCCGGCCTCGCCTCCCTGCTGCTCTCCCGCTACGACGTCTTCCTCCTCGACGAGCCGACCAACGACCTCGACCTGGACGGCCTGGAACGCCTCGAACGCTTTGTGAGCGGCCTGCGCGCCGGCACGGTCGTCGTCAGCCACGACCGCGAGTTCCTCACCCGCACCGTCACCAAGGTCCTCGAACTCGACCTCGCCCAACGGCAGATCAACCTCTACGGCGGTGGCTACGACGCCTACCTGGAGGAGCGGGACGTGGCCCGCCGGCACGCCCGCGACGAGTACGAGGAATACGCCGACAAGAAGGCGGCCCTCCAGGACCGCGCACAGACACAGCGGTCCTGGATGGACAAGGGCGTGAAGAACGCGCGCCGCAAGGCGGGCAACGACAACGACAAGATCGGCCGCAAGTTCCGCAGCGAGGCCAGCGAGAAGCAGGCAGCGAAGGCCCGGCAGACCCAGCGCATGATCGAACGCCTGGAGGTCGTCGAGGAGCCGCGCAAGGAGTGGGAACTGCGCATGGAGATCGCGTCGGCCCCGCGCTCGGGCGCCGTCGTCGCGACCCTACGGGACGCCGAGGTACGTCGCGGCGACTTCGTCCTCGGCCCGGTGTCCCTCCAGATCGACTGGGCGGACCGGGTGGCGGTGACCGGCGCGAACGGCGCCGGCAAGTCTACGCTGCTGGCCGCCCTGCTCGGCCGTGTCCCGCTGGACGCCGGGCACGCCGCGCTCGGCTCGGGTGTCCTGCTCGGTGAGGTCGACCAGGCCCGCAAGCTCTTCCACGGCCAGGAGGCCCTGCTCGACGCCTTCCGCGCGGCCGTCCCGGACACCGAACCGGTCGAGATCCGCACCCTCCTGGCCAAGTTCGGCCTCAAGTCGGAGCATGTCCTGCGCCCGGCGGCGACCCTCTCCCCGGGCGAGCGCACGAGAGCCGCCCTGGCGCTGCTCCAGGGCCGGGGCGTCAACCTCCTGGTCCTCGACGAGCCGACCAACCACCTCGACCTGCCCGCCATCGAGCAGCTGGAGTCGGCCCTCGACGCCTACGAGGGCACGCTCCTGCTGGTCACGCACGACCGCCGCATGCTGGACGCCGTCCGGGTGACGCGCCGCCTGGAGGTGGCGGACGGCAAGGTGACCGAGCGCTAGCGGGCCGTCAGCCGGGTGGCGAGGGAGGGATACTCCACGACGTACCCCTCCTCGTCGAACTCCAGGTCGCTGCGGAAGTCACCGGAGGCGAAACGGACCCGCCCGGGCCCCAGATGCGTGTACGTCTGCCGCGACGGCCGTACCGCCAGATCCGGCACCGACACCCAGGCCATCAGGAACTCCCGCTCGCCGGGCGCCTGATGGAGCCCGTGCCGGAGCACCGGCATGGTGTTGGTGAGCGGGCACAGCCCCAGATCGCAGTCGAGCGCACCGTCGGCATCGGGGAGCGGCTCGCCGTTCGCGGTCCAGCGGCCTTGACCGTCGTGGAGCAGATCGAGCGAGCGGGTCCCGGCCTCGGCCTCCGCGGTGACACTCAACCGCCGGGTCACGAAGCCTTCGGCCGTCTCCAGCTCGTACGAGATCCAGTACGGCTCCGGAACGGTACCGACGGCCCGCCCCCGGGCCCACAGCACACCGTCCTCCTGCTCGGCCCAGGCGGTCTCGAACCCCTGGCTCCCGGACACTTCCCAGGTAATGGCACGTGCAGCGAACATACCGGTCACCCTAGGCCGTGAAGGGCGCGAAGCGCCTCTTCACACAGGGGCGCGGGGAACTGCGCGACCAGCCACAACGGACCCGCAGCTCCCCACAACCTCCCTGGCGGAGCCGTCAGCGCTTGCCGCCCTTGGGGTCCGCCAGCCCCGCACGGCGCAACGCATCGGCCATCGCACTATTGGCAGGCGGCGGCGCCTGACGCGAACCACCACCGCCACGCTGCCGCTGCTGCGGCGGACGCCCACCCCGCTGCCGGCGCTCACCGCGCTCACCGCGCTCACCGGAGCCGCCGCCCTGGCCCTGCGAGGCCGCCGCCTCGTCGTCCAGCCGCAGCGTCAGCGAGATCCGCTTGCGCGGGATGTCGACGTCGAGGACCTTCACCTTGACGATGTCCCCGGGCTTCACCACGTCCCGCGGGTCCTTGACGAACGTCTTCGACATCGCGGAGACGTGCACCAGGCCGTCCTGGTGCACACCGACGTCGACGAACGCCCCGAAGGCGGCGACGTTCGTCACGACGCCCTCCAGGACCATCCCGGCCGAGAGGTCGGAGATCTTCTCCACGCCCTCCTGGAAGGCGGCCGTCTTGAAGCCCGGACGCGGGTCGCGGCCCGGCTTCTCCAGTTCCTTCAGGATGTCGGTGACGGTCGGCAGACCGAACGACTCGTCCACGAAGTCCTGCGGCTTCAGTGAGCGCAGCGCACCGGTGTTGCCGATGAGCGCGCCGACCTCCTGGCCGCTGGTCTTCACCATGCGCCGCACGACCGGGTAGGCCTCCGGGTGCACGCTGGACGCGTCCAGCGGGTCGTCACCGCCGCGGATCCGCAGGAAGCCCGCACACTGCTCGTACGCCTTGGGACCGAGCCGTGCCACCTTCTTCAGCCCGCCCCGGGACGTGAACGGCCCGTTGGCGTCCCGGTGCGCCACGATGTTCTCGGCGAGCCCGGAAGTGATGCCCGAGACCCGGGCGAGCAGCGGGGCTGAGGCCGTGTTGACGTCCACGCCCACGCCGTTCACACAGTCCTCCACCACCGCGTCCAGCGAGCGCGACAGCTTCAGCTCGGACAGGTCGTGCTGGTACTGGCCGACGCCGATCGACTTCGGGTCGATCTTCACCAGCTCGGCCAGCGGGTCCTGCAGCCGGCGCGCGATCGACACGGCACCGCGCAGCGACACGTCCATGTCGGGCAGCTCCTGCGAGGCGAACGCGGACGCCGAGTACACGGACGCGCCGGCCTCGGACACCATCACCTTCGTGAGCTTCAGCTCCGGGTGCTTGGTGATCAGCTCCCCGGCGAGCTTGTCGGTCTCGCGGGACGCCGTGCCGTTGCCGATGGCGACCAGCTCGACCGCGTGCTCCTTGGCGAGCCGGGCCAGCTTGGCGATGGCCTCGTCCCAGCGGTTGGCCGGGACGTGCGGGTGGATGACGTCCGTCGCGACGACCTTGCCGGTCGCGTCTACCACGGCGACCTTCACACCCGTGCGGAAACCGGGGTCCAGGCCGAGCGTCGCGCGCGTGCCCGCCGGGGCTGCGAGCAGCAGGTCGCGCAGGTTCGCCGCGAAGACCCGCACCGCCTCGTCCTCGGCGGCCGTGCGCAGCCGCAGCCGCAGGTCGATGCCGAGGTGCACGAGGATGCGGGTGCGCCAGGCCCAGCGGACCGTGTCCTTCAGCCACTTGTCGCCGGGGCGGCCCCGCTCGGCGATCCCGAACCGGTTCGCGACGATCCCCTCGTAGGACGACGGGCCGTCCGTGGCCTCCTCGGGCTCCAGGGACAGTTCGAGGACGTCCTCCTTCTCGCCGCGCAGCATGGCCAGGACGCGGTGCGAGGGCAGCTCGGTGAACGGCTCGGCGAAGTCGAAGTAGTCGGCGAACTTCGCCCCCGCCTCCTCCTTGCCGTCCCGCACCTTGGCGGCCAGCCGCCCCCGCACCCACATGCGCTCGCGCAGCTCGCCGATCAGGTCGGCGTCCTCCGAGAACCGCTCGGTGAGGATCGCCCGGGCGCCGTCGAGGGCCGCCTGCGGGTCGGCCACGCCCTTGTCGGCGTCGACGAACGCCGCGGCCGCGGCGAGGGGCTCGACACCCGGATCGCCGAGCAGCCCCTCCGCCAGCGGCTCGAGCCCCGCCTCGCGGGCGATCTGCGCCTTGGTGCGCCGCTTGGGCTTGTACGGGAGGTAGATGTCCTCCAGGCGCGCCTTCGTCTCGGCGCCCCGGATCCGTGCCTCCAGCTCCTCGGTGAGCTTGCCCTGCTCGCGCACCGACTCCAGGATCGCCGTCCGCCGCTCCTCGAGCTCCCGCAGATAGCGCAGCCGCTCCTCGACGGTGCGCAGCTGCGCGTCGTCGAGCATCTCGGTCGCTTCCTTGCGGTAGCGAGCGATGAAGGGCACCGTAGAACCGCCGTCGAGCAGTTCCACGGCGGCCCTGACCTGCCGCTCCCGTACGCCGAGCTCCTCGGCGATCCTGCCTTCGATGGACCCTACTTCGATGGACCCGGGTGTCGTCACGATCCCGTACCGCCTTCTCCACTGAGGTTGCGCGGCAATTGTGGCAGGTGACACCGACACTCGGGGTCCAGGGCGGTACCCCCGGCAGGTCGCCGGCGGCCCCCGGTCAGGCCCTGCGGCTGCGGGTGGCGGAGGAGGCCCCGCCGAAGAGCCGGGCCAGGGCCCGGAAGGGCAGGGTCACGACGGTGGCGATGGCGCCGCCGATCTGGCGCAGCACGTCTGCGATAGCACGGAACACGGTGTTTCCCCTTTCCTCTCCCGATCGCACCGATCGGGAAAGGACGGGTACCTCACAGACGCCTCACCATGCGTCACACCAGAACACGCATGCGGGGGTGGGGTACGGGGCGGCCCTCAGCCCTTGCCGATCAGATCCGCCGGAAAGGCCCCGGCCACGAGCGCGGCCTGCGCGAAACCGGCGCCGAGCTCGGTCAGCCGGGCCACGCCCTCCGGGCCCAGGTGCTCGTACGGGGCCCGGTCGAGCCGGTCCGTCTCCCGCTCGATCTCCTCGCGCAGCGCGGCACCCCGCTCGGAGAGCTCGCCGGCCGTGTCCAGGAGCCCGCGCTCACGCAGCCGGTCCGTCGCCGCGTCCCAGTCCTCCTGGCTCCAGCCCCGGGTGGTGAACACCCACTTCGGGGCCATGCCCTTGCCCGTCGCCGTGTGGGTCACCATCGCCTCGAGACCGTCAAGACCCGCGGACACCAGGGCGGCCAGGTGCCCGTCGCCCCGGTGCTCGCGCAGCAGGGTCGCCGCGTGCCAGTACGCGAGGTGCGGCTCCTCGGGGACGGGCAGGTCGGCATGGGCGGCGTACAGCGGCCTCGCACCACGCGAGCAGGCCTCGGTGGCGCGCAGCGCCAGCCGCGCGGCCTCGGCCATCTCCGCCGACGCCAGGGTCTCTGCGCCCAGCAGGCGCCGCAGCGTCGCGTCGACCGCACGCGCGCGTGCCGCCAGCACCTGACCGGGTGTGGCGCTCTCCCACACCGCCGGCACGTGCCGGGCCACGAGCTCGTACTTGTAGTTGTAGAAGGCCGCCGCCACCGCGCCGGGCCCGACCGGGCCGAGGGCGGCGGACCGCACGGCGAAGTTCACGGCGTGGGGATGGGTGATCCCGGCAGCACCCACTTCCCGTCCCAGATCCGGCGAGAAGTAGTGCGTCGCGTGCAGGGAATTGAGCACGCTCTGACAGCGTCGGCCGGCGCGCGGCTCTAGGGCGGCAGTCGTCATGCCGGGCAGGTTACCAACCGCTTGGTATGCCTTCCAGGGTCGCACACCCCATGGCAGGAAAGGTGGGAAGTTCGTCATTGCGGCCACACTCCGGGCCCGCGAAGAATCAAGGGCATGGCCCAGCGCACCGTTCTCGCCGTCCTCTTCGACGGCGTGCAGAGTCTCGACGTCACGGGGCCCGTGGAGGTCTTCGCGGGCGCGGAGCTGCTCTCCCCGGGGACGTACCGGATCCGTACGGCCTCCCCGGACGGCGCGCCGGTGCGGACCACCAGCGGTCTCACCCTCGTACCCGACGAGTCCCTGGACGGCGCGTCCGATCCGCACACCCTGCTCGTCCCGGGCGGTCCGGGCTCCCTCGATCCGGAACCGCGCCTGGTCGACTGGGTGCGCGAGCACGGGCCGCGTGCCGTGCGCCTGGTCTCCGTGTGCACCGGTGCGGCCGTACTCGCCGAGGCCGGGCTCCTGGACGGCCGCCGCGCCACGACGCACTGGGCGTACTGCGACCGGCTGGCCCGTGACCACCCGGCCGTCGAGATCGACCCCGACCCCGTCTACGTACGCGACGGGCACATCGCCACCTCGGCCGGTGTCACCGCCGGCATCGACCTCGCCCTGGCCCTGGTCGAGGAGGACCTGGGCCGGGACGCCGCGCTGGCCATCGCCCGCCACCTGGTGGTCTTCCTGCGGCGTCCCGGGAACCAGGCCCAGTTCAGCGCGCAGCTCGAAGCCCAGACCGCTCATCGCGAGCCCCTCCGGGACGTCCAGCGGTTCATCACCGAACGCCCGGACGCCGACCTCTGCGTGGACGCGCTCGCCGCCCGGGCCCGCCTGTCGCCCCGCCACTTCGCCCGCGCCTTCCGGGCCGAGACCGGTATGACGCCCGGGCGGTACGTGGACCGCGTCCGCCTCGAACACGCCCGCCGCCTCCTGGAGGACACCACCGACGGCATCGAGGAGATCTCCCGCACCAGCGGCTACGGCACCCCCGAGGCCATGCGCCGGGCCTTCGTCAAAGCCCTCGGGACGCCCCCGGCCGAGTACCGCCGCCGCTTCCGCCCCGCGAACACGCCCTGAGTTCCTCACCCGACCAGAAGGGACCACCCCATGCAGATCGCCATCGTCCTCTACGACGGCTTCACCGCCCTCGACGCCGTCGGCCCGTACGAGACCCTCGGCCGGGTACCGGACGCGGACACCGTCTTCGTGGCCGAGCGGACCGGCCCGGTACGGAACGACACGGGGAACCTCGCGCTCACCGCCGACCGGACCCTGGCCGACGTACCGAACCCCGACATCGTCGTCGTGCCCGGCGGACCGGGCCAGGTGACGATGATGGAGCACGAGCCGATCCTGGACTGGCTGCGCGCCACAGACGCGGGCACCACCTGGACGACGTCCGTGTGCACCGGCTCCCTGCTGCTCGCCGCGGCCGGACTCCTCCGGGGCCGTCGCGCGACCTGCCACTGGCTGGGCCTTGAGGAGCTGAAGCGCTACGGCGCCGAGCCCACGGGGGAGCGGGTCGTCACCGACGGCAAGTACGTCACCGCCGCCGGCGTCTCCTCCGGCATCGACATGGGACTGAGTCTTCTCGGCCGTGTCGCCGGCGACGAACACGCCCAGCTCGTCCAACTCGTCACCGAGTACGACCCGCAGCCGCCCTACGACGCCGGATCGCCCGAGAAGGCACCCGCCCACCTCGTCGAACGGATCCGGGCGGAGGCCGGCGTCATGCTGACGTAGACACACTCCAGCCGAATCGCGGCTGCCTGCGCTCCAGGAAAGCGGCGACGCCCTCCGCGGTGTCGCCGCTCGCGCGCGCCTGCCCGGCCCAGTGCGCGTCCCGGTCGGTACCGCCGTTGGCGAACTCCTTCGCCGCCGCCTGCGTCAGCTGCGAACGGGACACCAGGATCCGGGTGAACTCGGCGACCCGCTTGCCGAGTTCACCCGCGGGCAGCACCTCGTCGGCCAGACCGGTGCGCAGCGCCCGCTCCGTGCCGATCAGCTCACCGGAGAACAGCAGGTACTTGGCGGTGGCAGGGCCCACCAGGGACACCAGCCGCCTGGTCGAGGACGCCGGGTACACGATGCCGAGCTTCGCGGGCGTCACACCGAACAGCGCGCCCTCCTCGGCGAACCGCAGATCACAGGCCGCCGCCAGCTGCGCCCCGCCGCCCACGCAGTGCCCGCGCACCGCGGCCAGCGTCGGCTTGGGGAACGCCGCGAGCGCCTCCTCGGCCCGCACGGCGAGGCCCTGCGCTTCCTCCGGCGAGCCCCGGAGCGTCGAGATGTCGGCACCGGCGCAGAACGTGCCGCCCTCACCGGTGAGCACCAGTGCCCGCACGGCCGGATCGCCCGCCGACGCCTCCAGCAGCGGCGGCAGCGAGCGCCACATCGCGGCCGTCATGGCGTTGCGCTTCTCCGGATGACGGATGACGACCGTCGCGACCGAGTCGGTCACGCTGTACAGCAGCTGCGGCTCCATGGGCCGGATGCTATCCGGAAGGCAAACCCGTACAACCCGAATAGTTCGCCGAGACGGCACAACAGGGACAGGACCAGTCCCACAACTGACCGTGTCATACGCCAACGGTCAGAAGTGCTCGATAGTTGCTGACTTCTGTTCAGTCCCGGGGTGCGGAGCGCATCGTTACCAACACTCGAGTCGTGGCGACAATCGAGCGCGAGGGTGGCGACCGGA
This sequence comes from Streptomyces sp. NPDC055506, assembly GCF_053643595.1. Classification (NCBI taxonomy): domain Bacteria; kingdom Bacillati; phylum Actinomycetota; class Actinomycetes; order Kitasatosporales; family Streptomycetaceae; genus Streptomyces; species Streptomyces sp. NPDC055506. The sequence goes on from NZ_JBSHKH010000070.1 coordinate 10,830, forward strand.
CGATGGACGACGAGGGGCATGGGTCCGGCCCACGCCCACAGGGCGGCGCGGTGCCCCTCGGGCCCGCGGATCCGCTGCCGTACGAGGGGGTCTGGCGGTTCACCGCGCCGGCGGTCGACGCCTCGGTCCCGCAGGCGCGGCACGCCGTACGGGACCTGCTGCTGCGTCAGGGAGTGCCGGTCTCCGACGACCTGGCCCAGGGGCTGCTGCTGATCGTCTCGGAGCTGGTGACGAACGCCGTGAAGCACGCGGCGGTGCTGTCGCCCACGGTCGCCGTCGAGGTGGCCGTCGGGGCGGAGTGGCTGCGCGTGTCCGTGGAGGACAACCACCCGTACCGGCCCACCGCCCTGGAGGCCGACCACGGCCGGACCGGCGGCCGCGGACTGCTCCTGGTGCGCGAGGTCACCCGGGAGGCGGGCGGCAGGTGTGAGGTCGAGTACACCGCGAGCGGCGGCAAGGTGATCTGGGCCGCCCTGCCGCTCAAGCCCGCACGCTTCCCTTAGAGCCTGTCCGGTTTCCTCAAGCCTGTCCGGCCGGCCGTCAGAGTCTTCGTCACCAGCCGGCCGACTGTCCCGTGAGCTCCCTGATCGCCGGCCGGGCCGCGTCCAGAACGGTCATGAACCAGGACGAGAACGTGTCCTTGTCATGCCGCTCCGCCAGCTCGGGCGGGGTCACGAACGCCGTCGACGCCACCTCCTCCGGATCCGGCCGCAGCACGGCCTGCACCATGCCGACGAAGAGGTGGTTGTACTCCTGCTCCACAAGACCGGACTCCGGGTCCGGGTGGTTGTAGCGGACCGTGCCCGCCTCGGCCAGCAGGGACGGGGATGCGCCGAGTTCCTCGAAGGTCCGGCGCGCCGCCGCCGCGAAGGGCGCCTCGCCGGGGTAGGGGTGGCCGCAGCAGGTGTTGGACCACACACCGGGGGAGTGGTACTTGCCCAGCGCGCGCTGCTGGAGCAGCAGCCTGCCGTACTCGTCGAAGAGGAACACGGAGAACGCGCGGTGCAGCTGTCCGGGTGGCTGGTGGGCGGCGAGCTTCTCCGCCGTGCCGATCGTCACGCCGTCCTCGTCGACCAGTTCCAGCAAAATCGCGTCTGCGGTGCCGTTCGACGGGTTGTGCGTCGCGGTGGCAGGTGTGATCGGCATACCCATCCTTCACATCGGTCTTCGCGCCCCAAGTCTGCCGTACGAATCCGGCACTCCCGGCACTTCGCTGCGTGCCCGCATGTCCCCGCGCGGCAGCGCGGAGCGCGGACGGCGCCGCACGACGCCGGAAGAGGGACCCAGGAGCTGATCGTGCCCGGCGCGATGGGCCGAAAATCGTCCCTGCCGGTGCGGGGAGGGGCAGGGCGTGGGCGTGCGCCGTAGCGCTGCGTCCCCCGGCGCACTCGGATCGGAACGCGCCCCACCAGCCCCGGACACCACATCAGCCACCTGTCAGTGGCAGAGGTGCGCCTCGTGCTCCGCGTGCCCGGTCGGCTCCAGCTGGAAGGTGCAGTGCTCCACGTCGAAGTGGTCGCCGAGGCAGCCCTGCAACTCGTGGAGCATCTTCTCGTGGCCGATCGCGCTCAGCGCCTCCGAGCTGACGACCACATGCGCCGAGAGCACCGGCATGCCCGAGGTGATCGTCCAGGCGTGCAGGTCGTGGACGTCCTCCACCCCGTCGGTCGCCAGGATGTGGGCCCGTACCTCCGCCATGTCGACGCCCTTGGGCGCCGCCTCCAGCAGGACGTCGAGCGTCTCGCGCAGCAGCTTCCACGTGCGCGGCGCGATCATCAGGGCGATGACGAGCGAGGCGATGGGGTCGGCGGCCTGCCAGCCGGTGAGCATGATCACGGTGGCCGAGACGATCACCGTGACGGAGCCCAGCGCGTCCGCCGCCACCTCCAGGAACGCGCCGCGCACGTTCAGGCTCTCCTTCTGGCCGCGCATCAGCAGCGCCAGCGACACCATGTTCGCGACCAGGCCGATCACACCGAACACGATGGCGAGTCCGCCGTCGGTGTCCGCCGGGGTGATGAAGCGCTGGACCGACTCGTACACGACGTACCCGCCGACCCCGAGCAGCAGCAGGCAGTTGGCCAGGGCGGCGAGGATCTCGGCCCGTGCGTAGCCGAAGGTGGCCCGGTCGCTGGGCGGGCGGCCCGCGAAGTGGATCGCGAGCAGCGCCATGCACAGGCCCAGCGCGTCCGTCGCCATGTGCGCCGAGTCCGCGACGAGCGCGAGCGAGTCCGCGAGGAGCCCGCCGACGATCTGGACCACCACGATGCCGAGCGTGATCGCCAGCGCGGCCCGCAGCCTGCCGCGGTACGCCGACGTCGCGGTACCACCGGCCGACGCTCCGTGCGCGTGCCCGTGATCGTGCCCAGCCCCCATGAAAGCCGCCTCCTGTGTCCGTCCGATCGTGTCCGGGTGCCCCAGTGAACTACGGGGAGGGGGTATGTGCAACGCGGCACTGAACACCGTTGTCATGTGCCCTGACCTGCGAAAACGATGCGCAGGTCAGGGCGCCCTCGGCATGTCGGGAGCCGTTCAGGAGCCGTGGTGCAGCAGCCAGCCGTGCCACGCCGACTCGGCCATCTCGCGTACCCCGCGCCGCGCGGTCCAGCCGAGAGCCTCGGCCGCCCGGGCCGCCGAGGCCACCGCCCGAGGGGCGTCCCCCGGGCGGCGCCCCTCGACGAGCGGGGGCCGCCGGTCGCCGGTGACCTCGCCGATGACCGTGATGAGTTCGCGCACCGAGACACCCTCGCCGCGGCCGATGTTGACCGTCAGATCGCCCGTGACGCCCCCGTCGGCAAGCCGCCGGGCCGCCGCGAGATGCGCCTCGGCCAGGTCGGCGACGTGAATGTAGTCACGGATACAGGTGCCGTCCGGGGTCGGGTAGTCGTCGCCGAAGATCCTCGGCGCCTCGTCGCGCGTCAGCCGGTCGAAGACCATCGGGACGATGTTGAAGACACCCGTGTCGGCCAGCTCCGGCGCCGCGGCGCCCGCCACGTTGAAGTACCGCAGACATACGGTGGAGATCCCGTGTGCCCGCCCCGCCGCCCGCACCAGCCACTCACCGGTGAGCTTCGTCTCGCCGTAGGGGTTCACCGGCGCGCAGGGCGTGTCCTCCGTGATGAGGTCCACACCCGGGTCGCCGTACACGGCCGCCGACGAGGAGAAGACGAAGCGCTCGATGCCAGCCCCGGCGACCGCGTCCAGCAGGGTCGCCAGACCCCCGACGTTCTCCCGGTAGTACCGCGTCGGCTGGGCGACGGACTCGGCGACCTGCTTGCGTGCCGCGAGATGCACCACACCCGTCACGCCGTGCTCGGCGAACACCCGTTTGAGCAGCTCACCGTCGAGCGACGACCCCTCCACGAGCGGCACGTCGCCAGGGAGCCGCGCGGGCACCCCGGCCGAGAGGTCGTCCAGCGCCAGAACGCGTTCCCCGGCCTCGGTCATGGCCCTCGCCACGTGTGCCCCGATGTAGCCGGCCCCGCCTGTGATCAGCCAAGTCATGGTCGCTCACCCTATGCGGCCACGACCGGGCCCCACGCGATGTCCCCGATGTCCGGTCTGGGGGGCGCGGTTTGTGGGGCGGGCCCCGGATCCCCGATGATGATCGCGGCAAAGGCTTGTGCGAACCACGTTGATCGATCTGCCTAACAGGCGGTGAACGTGGCCTTCCCGGTATCCGATAGCCTCTGCCGACATGCCGCCCGGGAGCCACCGGAGCGGGCGCCCCCACCCAGCACAGCACCGGCGCGGACGCGTCGGTACAGGGAGTGAATTCGGTTGTCGACCGTCATCCTCACCGGTCAGCCGGTCCCCGGATCGTCGATCGAGGCCGACCTGCGGTCCCTCGGCTTCGACGTGCGGAGCGCGGCCGACACCGCCGAGGCCGAGACCCTGCTCGCCGCGGTGCCGGGCGAGGAACGGGTCGCCCTGGTCGACGCCCGGTTCGTGGGGCATGTGCACGCGCTGCGCCTCGGCCTCACCGACCCCCGCTTCCCGCTCGCCGCGATCCCCGGCGCCGTCACCGCCCAGCCCGCCGGGCGCCAGGCCCTCACCCGGGCGATGGCCCGCGAGAACTCCGCGGGCGGCGGCACCACCCTGGTCGACAGCCTCGCCGACCGCATCCTCACAGCCCTGGACACCGACGGCACCGAGGTGCACCGCCCCGAGCTGGGCAGCCTCGTCGCCGTCGTCCCCGCCGACCCGCAGGCCCGCAACGAGGCACGGCAGGCCCTGACGGCCGTCGACGACGAGGCCGTACGTCTGAAGTCGGCCGTGAAGTCCCGCGACGGTTTCTTCACCACCTACTGCATCAGCCCGTACTCCCGCTACATCGCCCGCTGGTGCGCCCGCCGCGGTCTGACCCCGAACCAGGTCACCACCGCCTCGCTCATCACCGCGCTCATAGCGGCGGCCTGCGCGGCCACCGGCACCCGCGGCGGCTTCGTCGCCGCCGGCGTCCTGCTGATCGCGTCCTTCGTACTGGACTGCGTCGACGGCCAGATCGCCCGCTACTCCCTGCAGTACTCCACGCTCGGCGCCTGGCTCGACGCCACCTTCGACCGGGCCAAGGAGTACGCCTACTACGCCGGTCTCGCCCTCGGCGCCGCCCGCGGCGGTGACGACGTCTGGGCCCTCGCCCTCGGCGCGATGATCCTGCAGACCTGCCGGCACGTGGTCGACTTCTCCTTCAACGAGGCCAACCACGACGCCACCGCCAACACCAGCCCCACCGCCGCCCTCTCCGACAAGCTCGACAGCGTCGGCTGGACGGTGTGGGTGCGCCGGATGATCGTCCTGCCGATCGGCGAGCGCTGGGCGATGATCGCGGTGCTCACGGCCGCCACGACCCCGCGTATCACCTTCTACGCGCTGCTCATCGGCTGCGCCTTCGCGGCGACGTACACCACAGCGGGGCGCGTGCTGCGGTCGCTGACGCGGAAGGCGCGCCGCACCGACCGGGCCGCGCAGGCGCTGGCCGACCTCACCGACAGCGGGCCGCTCGCGGAGGGCCTCTCACGGTTCCTGCGGAAGCTGCCCGCCCGGGGTCCGCTCGGTTCGCGGGCCCTCCTGGCGCTGCCGGGCGCCGCGCTCCTGGTCGCCGCCGCCGGGCTGGAGTCGTACGGCAGTGTGCTCCCCATCGCCCTGGCCGTCCTCTACGTACTCACCTCGGCCGCCGCCGTGGCGCAGCCCCTCAAGGGCGCCCTGGACTGGCTCGTCCCGCCGATGTTCCGGGCCGCCGAGTACGGCACCGTCCTCGTCCTGGCAGCCAAAGCCGATGTGAACGGAGCCCTTCCTGCGGCTTTCGGGCTGGTGGCCGCGGTCGCCTACCATCACTACGACACGGTGTACCGCATCCGCGGCAACGCCGGAGCGTCCCCGGCCTGGCTGGTGCGTTCCATCGGGGGGCACGAGGGACGGACGCTGCTCGTCACCGTCCTCGCCGCGCTGCTCACCGCCTCGCAGTTCACTGTCGCGCTCACGGTCCTCGCCGTGGCCGTGGCCCTGGTGGTGCTCGTCGAGAGCATCCGCTTCTGGGTGTCCGCAGGGGCGCCCGCCGTACACGATGAAGGAGAACCCGCATGATCGGCCTCGTGCTGGCGGCCGGCGCCGGACGGCGTCTGCGCCCCTACACCGATGTCCTTCCCAAGGCTCTGGTGCCGGTGGGTCCTGCGGGCATAGAGGGCGAACCCACGGTTCTCGACCTGACCCTCGCCAACTTCGCGGAGGTCGGCCTCACCGAGGTCGGCATCATCGTCGGCTACCGCAAGGAGGCCGTGTACGCGCGCAAGGAAGCGCTGGAGGCGAAGTACGGCCTCAAGCTCACCCTCATCGACAACGACAAGGCCGAGGAGTGGAACAACGCCTACTCCCTGTGGTGCGGGCGTGACGCCCTCAAGGACGGGGTGATCCTCGCCAACGGCGACACCGTCCACCCGGTCTCCGTCGAGAAGACGCTGCTCGCCGCCCGCGGCGACGGCAAGAAGATCATCCTCGCCCTGGACACGGTCAAGGACCTGGCTGACGAGGAGATGAAGGTCGTCGTCGACCCCGAGAAGGGCATGACGAAGATCACCAAGCTGATGGACCCCGCCGAGGCCACCGGCGAGTACATCGGCGTCACCCTCATCGAGGGCGACGCGGCCCCCGAGCTGGCCGACGCGCTCAAGACCGTGTGGGAGACCGACCCGCAGCAGTTCTACGAGCACGGCTACCAGGAGCTCGTGAACCGCGGCTTCCGTATCGACGTGGCGCCGATCGGCGACGTCAAGTGGGTGGAGATCGACAACCACGACGATCTCGCCCGCGGACGGGAGATCGCGTGCCAGTACTGACCCGGCTCATCCCCTCCCCGCTCGTCGTGGACATCCGCCCGGGTGCCCTCGACGATCTGGCCTGCGTCCTCGCCGACGAGCGCATCTCGCAGTCCGGCCGCCTCGCCGTCGCCGTCAGCGGCGGCTCCGGCGCCAGGCTGCGCGAGCGCATCTCGCCGAGCATGCCCGGCGCCACCTGGTACGAGGTCGGCGGCGGCACCCTCGACGACGCGGTCCGGCTGGCGAGCGACATAAAGGCCGGCCACTTCGACGCGGTCGTGGGGCTCGGCGGCGGCAAGATCATCGACTGCGCCAAGTTCGCCGCGGCACGCGTCGGCCTGCCGCTGGTCGCCGTGCCGACGAACCTCGCGCACGACGGCCTGTGCTCGCCGGTCGCCACCCTCGACAACGACGCGGGCCGCGGCTCGTACGGTGTGCCGAACCCGATCGCGGTCGTCATCGACCTGGACGTCATCCGTGAGGCCCCGGTCCGGTTCGTCCGCGCCGGTATCGGTGACGCCGTCTCCAACATCTCGGCGATCGCCGACTGGGAGCTGGCGGGCCGCGTCAAGGGCGAGCGCATCGACGGCCTCGCCGCGGCCATGGCCCGCCAGGCGGGCGAGGCCGTGCTCCGGCACCCCGGCGGCATCGGCGACAACGACTTCCTCCAGGTGCTCGCCGAGGCGCTGGTCCTCAGCGGCATCGCCATGTCGGTGTCGGGTGACTCACGGCCGTCCTCCGGGGCGTGCCACGAGATCAACCACGCCTTCGATCTGCTCTACCCGAAGCGGGCCGCCGCCCACGGCGAGCAGTGCGGACTGGGCGCGGCCTTCGCGATGTGGCTGCGCGGAGCCCACGAGGAGTCGGCGTACATGGCCGAGGTGCTGCGTCGGCACGGGCTGCCCGTGCTGCCGGACGAGATCGGCTTCACGACGGACGAGTTCGTCAAGGCCGTCGAGTTCGCCCCGGAGACCCGGCCCGGCCGCTACACCATCCTCGAACACCTCGACCTGAACACCGAACAGATCAAGGACATCTACGCCGACTATGTCAAGGCCATCGGTAGCTGAACTCCGCCCCGTCGTTCACCCCGCGGGGGTGAAGGACCGGCGCAGCGGTGAGCACTGGATGGGACGCCTCTACATGCGTGAGGTGTCCCTGCGGGTCGACCGCTACCTGGTCAACACCAGGGTCACGCCCAACCAGCTCACCTACCTGATGACCGTCTTCGGTGTGCTCGCGGCCCCGGCCCTGCTGGTGCCGGGGATCGCGGGTGCGGTCCTGGGCGTCGTCATGGTCCAGATGTATCTCCTGCTGGACTGCGTCGACGGCGAGATCGCGCGCTGGAAGAAGCAGTACTCGCTCAACGGCGTCTACCTCGACCGGGTCGGCGCCTACCTCACCGACGCCGCCGTGCTCGTCGGCTTCGGCCTGCGCGCCGCCGACCTGTGGGGCAGCGGCCGTATCGACTGGCTGTGGGCCTTCCTCGGTACCCTGGCCGCCCTGGGCGCCATCCTGATCAAGGCCGAGACGGACCTCGTCGGCGTCGCCCGGCACCAGGCCGGAAAGCCGCCGGTCAAGGAGGCCGCGTCCGAGATGCGCTCCTCCGGCATGGCGCTGGCCCGCAGGGCCGCCGGTGCCCTGAAGTTCCACCGGCTGATCCTCGGCATCGAGGCGTCCCTGCTGATCCTGGTGCTGGCGATCGTCGACCAGGCCCGCGGCGACCTGTTCTTCTCCCGGCTCGGCGTGGCGGTGCTGGCCGGCATCGCGCTGGTGCAGACCCTGCTGCACCTCGTGTCCATCCTCGCTTCGAGCAGGCTGAAGTGAGCGGCATGAAGGTCGGCGCCGTCATCATCACCATGGGCAACCGCCCCGATGAACTGCGCGCCCTCCTCGACTCGGTCGCCAAGCAGGACGGCGACCCGGTCGAGGTGGTCGTCGTCGGCAACGGCTCACCCGTCCCGGACGTCCCCGAGGGCGTCCGCACCATCGAACTGCCCGAGAACCTCGGCATCCCCGGCGGCCGCAACGTCGGCATCGAGGCCTTCGGCCCGGCCGGCCGGGACGTCGACGTCCTGCTGTTCCTGGACGACGACGGGCTGCTCGCGAGCCACGACACCGCCGCGCTGTGCCGGAAGGCCTTCGAGGCCGACCCGAAGCTCGGCATCGTGAGTTTCCGCATAGCCGACCCCGAGACCGGGGTCACCCAGCGCCGCCATGTGCCCCGGCTGCGCGCCGCCGACCCGATGCGCTCCTCGCGCGTCACCACGTTCCTCGGCGGCGCCAACGCCGTCCGCACCCGGGTCTTCGCCGACGTCGGCGGGCTGCCGGACGAGTTCTTCTACGCCCACGAGGAAACCGACCTGGCATGGCGGGCCCTCGACGCGGGCTGGATGATCGACTACCGGTCCGACATGGTGCTGTACCACCCGACGACCGCTCCCTCGCGGCACGCGGTCTACCACCGCATGGTCGCCCGCAACCGGGTCTGGCTGGCCCGCAGAAACCTCCCCGCACCGCTCGTCCCGGTCTACCTCGGCGTCTGGCTGCTGCTCACCCTCGTACGCCGTCCCTCCCGCCCCGCCCTGCGGGCCTGGCTCGGCGGATTCCGCGAGGGCTGGACGACCCCGTGCGGACCCCGCCGGCCCATGAAGTGGCGTACGGTGTGGCGGCTGACCCGGCTGGGCCGGCCCCCCGTCATCTGACAAGCTCGTATCCGGGTATCCGGGAGCACCCGGGCCGTACCCTGGCCCCCGGCTCATGCAGGCCCGCACAGGCCACGCATCTCGAAGACGAAAGTTTCCACTAGTGAGTGAGACAACGCACGATGCCCCGGTCGCGGTGAGCGCGTCCGCGGCGCCCGACGAGGGACTCACGGCGAGGGAACTCGCCGCCAGGCACGGGCTGAGCGTCAGCGGCGCCCGGCCGTCCCTCATCGAGTACGTCCGTCAGCTCTGGGACCGGCGGCACTTCATCCTCGCCTTCTCCCGCGCGAAGCTGACCGCCCAGTACAGCCAGGCCAAGCTCGGCCAGCTGTGGCAGGTGGCCACACCGCTGCTGAACGCGGCCGTGTACTTCTTCATCTTCGGCATGCTCCTGGAAGCCGACCGGGGCATGAGCCGGGAGGTGTACATCCCGTTCCTGGTCACGGGCGTGTTCGTGTTCACCTTCACGCAGAGCTCGGTGATGGCGGGCGTGCGCGCGATCTCCGGCAACCTCGGCCTGGTCCGCGCCCTGCACTTCCCGCGCGCCTCCCTGCCGATCTCCTTCGCCTTGCAGCAGCTCCAGCAGCTGCTGTTCTCGATGATCGTGCTGTTCGCCATCACGATCGGCTTCGGCCACTATCCCGACCTGTCCTGGCTGCTGATCGTGCCGGTGCTCGTCCTGCAGTTCTGCTTCAACACGGGCCTCGCGCTGATCATGGCCCGGGCGGGCGCCAAGACCCCGGACCTCGCGCAGCTGATGCCGTTCGTGATGCGGACGTGGATGTACGCGTCCGGCGTGATGTTCTCCATCCCGATCTTCCTCGAGTCCAAGCCGGCCTGGATCTCGAACGTCCTGCAGTGGAACCCGGCCGCGATCTACATGGACCTGATGCGCTTCTCCCTCATCGACGACTACGGCTCCCGCTACCTCCCCGACCACGTGTGGGCGGCCGCGGGAGCCTGGGCCGTGCTGATCGCCATCGGCGGCTTCGTGTACTTCTGGAAGGCGGAGGAGAGGTACGGCCGTGGCTGAGCAGAAGCAGGACGCGCGGATCCCCACCGTCATCGCGGACGATCTGCACATCGTCTACCGCGTCAACGGCGCCAAGAGCGGCAAGGGCAGTGCCACCGCCGCCCTCAGCCGCATCCTCAAGCGCGGCGAGGAACGCGGTGTGCGCAAGGTGCACGCCGTGCGCGGTGTCTCCTTCGTCGCCTACCGCGGCGAGGCCATCGGCCTGATCGGCTCCAACGGCTCCGGCAAGTCGACCCTGCTGCGTGCCATCGCCGGTCTGCTGCCCGCCGAGCAGGGCAAGGTGTACACCGATGGCCAGCCCTCGCTGCTCGGTGTCAACGCGGCCCTGATGAACGACCTCACCGGCGAGCGGAACGTCATATTGGGCGGGCTCGCCATGGGCATGTCCCGTGAGGAGATCAAGGACCGCTACCAGCAGATCGTCGACTTCTCCGGCATCAACGAGAAGGGCGACTTCATCACCCTGCCCATGCGCACCTACTCCTCCGGCATGGCGGCCCGGCTCCGCTTCTCCATCGCCGCGGCCAAGGACCACGACGTCCTGATGATCGACGAGGCCCTGGCCACCGGTGACCGCAAGTTCCAGAAGCGCTCCGAGGACCGCATCCGGGAGCTGCGCAAGGAAGCGGGCACGGTGTTTCTGGTCAGCCACAACAACAAGTCGATCCGCGACACCTGCAACCGCGTCCTGTGGCTGGAGCGCGGTGAGCTGCGGATGGACGGCCCGACCGACGAGGTCCTCAAGGAGTACGAGAAGTTCACGGGCAAGTAGCCCGGATCGGCCAGGGCCCCGCCGCAACTGTTCCGGCGGGGCCCCGCGTCTGCAAAGGAAACGTCAACTCCGGTCCATCTCAGGAAGCTTGGGGCCAATCGGTGTGTTCTCGTGATGTGCGGGACACCCTGGCGGACCGCGACACGTTGTACAACGTAAGCTGTACAGGTCCCGAAACACGGCAATCAGGGCGATAATGCGCGACACCGCCCGTCGGGCAGCCGTGCGGACGGCTGGGCGGCGTGTCCGAAATAGTGTGTATTGGGTCGGCAGTGTAGAACGGGAGATGTGACGGCAATGGCTACGGATACTCCCCAGCTCCACGCAGCACGTGCCGTCCCCGCGCCGGGCAGCCGGCGGTGACGGGAACCGGCACGGCGCGCGCCCTCGACCCGGAGCGCGGCACCCTCGACAAGGCCGCGGGCGAGAACTTCCCGGTGGCCCCGTTCTTCCTGCCCCGGGCCTGGCGCACCGACCTCATGGCCGTCTACGGCTTTGCCCGTCTGGTCGATGACATCGGCGACGGCGACCTCGCCCCCGGCGGCGCCGACGCCCGGCTGCTCGGCGTGTCCCCGCAGGACGCCGAGGACCGACTGGTCCTGCTGGACGCCTTCGAGGCCGACCTGCGCAGGGTCTTCGACTCGACCCCGCGCCACCCCCTGCTGCGCCGCCTCCAGCCCACCGTCCGCCGCTGCTCGCTGACCCCGGAGCCGTTCCTCGGCCTGATCGCCGCCAACCGCCAGGACCAGCTGGTCAGCCGGTACGAGACCTACGACGACCTCCTCGCCTACTGCGAGCTCTCGGCCAACCCCGTCGGCCGTCTCGTCCTCTCCGTCACCGGCACCTCGACGCCCGAGCGGATCCGCCGCTCCGACATGATCTGCACGGCCCTGCAGATCGTCGAGCACCTTCAGGACGTGGCCGAGGACCTCCGCCGCGACCGTATCTACCTGCCCGCCGCGGACATGAAGCGTTTTCACGTCCAGGAGGCGGACCTCGCCACGAAATCTGCCGGAGCGTCGGTCCGTGCGTTGATTGCGTATGAAGCGCAAAGGGCCCGGGATCTCCTGAATGAAGGCGCCCCCCTGGTGGGTAGCGTCCACGGCAGGTTGAAGCTGCTGCTCGCAGGGTTCGTGGCGGGGGGAAGGGCGGCCGTCCACGCGATCGCCGCCGCCGAGTACGACGTACTTCCCGGCCCGCCCGAGCCCGGCAAGGTCCGGTTGCTGCGTGAGGTGGGCGTGACTCTGCGAGGAGAGGGGTGATCCGGACCGTGGAGCCGGAACCACACGCGTCCCCACCGGTACTCGCCGCCTACAGCTACTGCGAGGCCGTCACGGGGCGGCAGGCCCGCAACTTCGCCTATGGCATCCGGCTGCTGCCGACGCCTCAGCGCCGTGCGATGTCGGCCCTGTACGCGTTCTCGCGGCGGGTCGACGACATCGGCGACGGCGCGCTCGCCCACGACGTCAAGGTCGCCAGGATGGAGGAGACCCGGGCGCTGCTCACCCGGATCCGTGAGGGCGAGGTCGACGAGGACGACATCGACCCCGTCGCCGTCGCGCTCACGCACGCCGCCGGGGCCTTCCCGATCCCCCTGGGCGGCCTCGACGAACTCATCGACGGCGTCCTGATGGACGTCCGCGGCGAGACCTACGAGACCTGGGACGACCTGAAGGTCTACTGCCGCTGTGTCGCGGGCGCCATCGGCCGCCTCTCGCTCGGGGTGTTCGGCACGGAACCGGGGGCGCGCGGCGTCGACCGCGCGCCTGAGTATGCCGACACGCTCGGGCTCGCGCTCCAGCTCACCAACATCCTCAGGGACGTGCGCGAGGACGCCGTGGGCGGGCGCACCTACCTGCCCGCCGACGACCTCGCCAAGTTCGGCTGCTCGGCCGGCTTCAGCGGGCCACGGCCACCGGAGGGCTCCGACTTCGCGGGCCTCGTGCACTTCGAAGTGCGACGGGCCCGCGCTCTCTTCGCCGAGGGCTACCGGCTGCTCCCCATGCTCGACCGGCGCAGCGGCGCCTGCGTCGCCGCCATGGCCGGCATCTACCGCCGCCTCCTCGACCGTATCGAGCGCGACCCGGAGGCCGTGCTGCGCGGCCGCGTCTCCCTCCCCGGCCGCGAGAAGGCGTACGTCGCCGTGCGTGGCCTGTCCGGCCTGGACGCCCGGCACGTGACGCGACGGGCCGTCAGGAGGCGTGCGTGACGAGGGAACGGAGCCAGGAGGGGGCCGCCGGCGACGAGGCGCACTCCGGCCGTGCCACGCCGCCGGGCGCGCCCACGCCCGACTCGCGCGCCTGCCGGGAGACCCACGGCGAGCCGGACAACCTGGACGCTACGGCGCGCGGTTCGCGTGCTTGCCGGGTGGCCCGGGGTGGGTTGGGCGGTCTCGGTGTGACGGCGGGCGTCTCGCGTGCTTGCCGGGTGGCCCGGGGTGGGTTGGGCGGTCTCGGCGTGACGGCGCGCGACCCGCGCGCCTGCCGGGGGCCCCAGCCGGGGCCTTCCCCGCTCCGCCTCCCGGGATGTGTCGCGGTCGTCGGCGCCGGGCCGGGCGGCCGCGTCGGCGTGGTAGCGGCGGTCGGGCGCGGCTGCGACGTCCTCCTCCGCCACACCGTCGGAGACAAGCGGCGGGCAACCCTCCGGCGCGGGGCGGCGTCCCTGACTGAGATGGCCGGCCGTGCGTCGTTCGAGTCGCACGGCCGCCGCGCAGGGGAGGGTGCGCGATGACCCACGGCACGCGGTCCCAGGGGCCGGTCGCGGACGGACGGCACACCGTCGTGGTGGGCGGCGGGCTCGCCGGTGTCACCACCGCGCTCGCGCTCGCCGACGCCGGAGTGCGTGTCACGCTGCTGGAGAGCAGGCCGAGACTCGGCGGACTGGCCTTCTCCTTCCAGCGCGGCGATCTCACCGTCGACAACGGACAGCACGTGTACCTGCGCTGCTGCACCGCCTACCGCTGGTTCCTCGACCGCATCGAGGGAGCGGCGCTGGCTCCGCTGCAGGACCGGCTCGACGTACCCGTCCTCGACGTCGCGCGGCCCGAGGGACGCCGGCTCGGCAGGCTGCGGCGCGACGCGCTGCCCGTGCCCCTGCATCTGGGGCGCAGCCTCGCCACCTACCCGCACCTCTCGCTCGCCGACCGCGCCAAGGTGGGCCGGGCCGCGCTCGCGCTCAAGGGACTCGACCTCGCCGATCCGGCGCTGGACGCGCAGGACTTCGGCAGCTGGCTGGCCTCGCACGGCCAGTCGGCGCGTGCCGTCGAGGCCCTGTGGGACCTGGTCGGAATCGCCACCCTCAACGCGGTCGCGGGCGACGCCTCCCTCGGCCTCGCCGCGATGGTGTTCAAGACCGGTCTGCTGTCCGACCCGGGCGCGGCCGACATCGGCTGGGCGCACGTCCCGCTCGGCGAACTGCACGACCGGCTGGCCCGCAAGGCGCTCGACTCCGCGGGCGTCCGCACCGAGCTCCGCACCCGCGTCACCTCCGTCGCCGGGAACACGAACGGCGGCTGGAGCGTCCAGGTTCCCGGCGAGACGCTGGAGGCCGACGCGGTGGTGTTCGCCGTACCGCAGCGCGAGGCCTACGACCTGCTGCCCGAGGGCGCGCTGGACGCCCCCGAGCGGCTCCTGGAGATCGGCACCGCGCCGATCCTCAACGTCCATGTGGTGTACGACCGGAAGGTGCTCGCCCGGCCCTTCTTCACCGCCCTCGGCTCCCCGGTGCAGTGGGTCTTCGACCGTACCGAGGCGTCGGGGCTGCGCGAGGGCCAGTACCTGGCCCTGTCCCAGTCGGCGGCCCAGGACGAGATCGACGAACCCGTGGCCGTGCTGCGCGAGCGGTACCTGCCCGAACTGGAGCGGCTGCTGCCCCTGACCCGCGGCGCCGAGGTGAGGGACTTCTTCGTCACCCGGGAGCGCACCGCGACCTTCGCTCCCACCCCCGGCGTCGGGCGCCTCAGGCCCGGCGCCCGCACCAAGGCATCCGGCCTCTACCTGGCCGGAGCGTGGACCGCCACCGGGTGGCCCGCGACCATGGAGAGTGCGGTCCGCAGCGGCGTCGGTGCGGCGGACGCCGTGCTGGGCGCCCTGGGCCGGCCCCGCCCACGCCACCTCTTCGAGTTCGACGAGGCGGCGTGATGCTCGACCAGCACCACACGGCAGGCGGCCCCCGCACCTCCGGTACCGCAACAAGAGGAGAGACTGTGCCCACTGTGCCCCCGGCCTCGAAGGCCGCTCGAGAGACCGCGGTGGACGTGGCCGCGCTCCTGGAGCGCGGTCGGACCCTGGCCATGCCGGTCCTGCGGGCGGCCATCGACCGCCTGGCACCTCCCATGGACACTGTTGCCGCCTACCACTTCGGATGGATCGACGCCCAGGGCAGGCCCACGGAGGGGGACGGCGGCAAGGCCGTGCGCCCCGCACTCGCGGTGCTCTCCGCCGAGGTCATGTCCGCCGTCCCCGAGACCGGCATCCCCGGCGCCGTCGCCGTGGAACTCGTCCACAACTTCTCCCTCCTCCACGACGACCTGATGGACGGCGACGAGCAGCGCCGTCACCGCGACACCGTCTGGAAGGTGCACGGCCCCGCCCAGGCCATCCTGGTCGGCGACGCCCTGTTCGCCCTCGCCAACGAGGTGCTCCTCGAACTCGGCACCGTCGAGGCCGGCCGCGCCACCCGCCGTCTGACCACCGCCAGCCGCGCCCTGATCGACGGTCAGGCCCAGGACATCTCCTACGAGCACCGCGACCGCGTCACCGTCGAGGAGTGCCTGGAGATGGAGGGCAACAAGACCGGCGCCCTGCTCGCCAGCGCCAGCTCCATCGGCGCGGTTCTCGGCGGCGCCGACGACCGCACCGCCGACACACTGGAGAAGTACGGCTACCACCTGGGCCTCGCCTTCCAGGCGGTCGACGACCTCCTCGGCATCTGGGGCGACCCGGTCTCCACCGGCAAGCAGACCTGGAGCGACCTGCGCCAGCGCAAGAAGTCGCTGCCGGTCGTGGCCGCCCTCGCGGCGGGCGGCTCCGCCTCCGAGCGGCTCGGCGAGATCCTCGCCGCCGACGCCAAGGCGAGCGACTTCGAGAACTTCTCCGAGGAGGAGTTCGCGGCCCGCGCCGCCCTCATCGAGGAGGCGGGCGGCCGCGAGTGGACCGCCGACGAGGCACGCCGCCAGCACACCATCGCCATCGAAGCCCTCGACGCCGTCGACATGCCCGACCGGGTGCGGGACCAGTTCGCGGCGCTCGCCGACTTCGTCGTCGTACGAAAGAGATGATCACTATCGGTCGAATAGCCCTCGCGTAGTCGCCGGCCGGTGCCGCGAGACAGCACGGAGCACCGGCCGACGGCGGACCCACAGCAGCTGCACACCTTGCACCACTGCACGAAGGGGAAGCCATGACAGCGACGACCGACGGAAGCACCGGGGCCCTGCCACCCCGCGCCGCCGCGGCCAGCGAACACGACACCGACATCCCCGCGGCGGCCGGGGTACCAGAAGCCGCCGCACGCGCCGCCCGGCGCGCCACCGACTTCCTGCTCTCCCGCCAGGACGCCGAGGGCTGGTGGAAGGGCGACCTCGAGACCAACGTCACGATGGACGCCGAGGACCTGCTGCTCCGTCAGTTCCTCGGCATCCGCGATGAGAAGACCACCCGGGCCGCGGCCCTCTTCATCCGCGGCGAGCAGCGCGACGACGGCGCCTGGGCGACCTTCTACGGCGGCCCCGGCGAACTCTCCGCCAGTATCGAGGCCTACGTCGCCCTCCGCCTGGCGGGCGACGCGCCCGACGCGCCCCACATGGCCAAGGCCTCCGCCTGGATCCGCGAGCAGGGCGGCATCGCCGCCGCCCGGGTTTTCACGAGGATCTGGCTGGCCCTGTTCGGCTGGTGGAAGTGGGAGGACCTGCCCGAACTCCCCCCGGAACTGATCTGGTTCCCGAAGTGGCTGCCGCTCAACATCTACGACTTCGGCTGCTGGGCCCGGCAGACCATCGTGCCGCTGACGATCGTCTCCGCGAAGCGGCCGGTACGCCCCGCGCCCTTCCCGCTCGACGAGCTGCACACCGACCCGGCCGTCCCGAATCCCGCCAAGCCCCTTGCCCCGGTGGTCAGTTGGGACGGCGCCTTCCAGCGGATGGACAAGGGCCTGCACGCCCTGCGGAAGGTAGCCCCGCGCCGGCTGCGCAGAGCCGCCATGAACAGTGCCGCCCGCTGGATCGTCGAACGGCAGGAGAACGACGGCTGCTGGGGCGGAATCCAGCCGCCCGCCGTGTACTCGATCATCGCCCTGCACCTGCTCGGCTACGACCTTGAGCACCCCGTGATGCGGGAGGGCCTGGCGTCCCTGGACCGGTTCGCCGTGTGGCGCGAGGACGGGGCCCGGATGATCGAGGCCTGCCAGTCGCCGGTCTGGGACACCTGCCTCGCCGCGATCGCGCTCGTCGACGCCGGACTGCCCGCCGACCACCCCCAGTTGGTGAAGGCCGCGGACTGGATGCTGGGCGAGGAGATCGTCAGACCGGGCGACTGGTCCGTCAAGCGGCCCGGACTGCCGCCCGGCGGCTGGGCGTTCGAGTTCCACAACGACAACTACCCCGACATCGACGACACCGCCGAGGTGATCCTCGCGCTGCGCAGGATCACGCACCACGACCCGGAGAAGCTGGACAAGGCCATCGGGCGCGGTCTGCGCTGGACCCTCGGCATGCAGTCGAAGAACGGCGCGTGGGCCGCCTTCGACGTCGACAACACCAGCCCGTTCCCGAACCGGCTGCCGTTCTGCGACTTCGGCGAGGTCATCGACCCGCCCTCCGCCGACGTCACCGCGCACGTCGTCGAGATGCTCGCGGTGGAGGGACTCGCCCACCACCCGCGCACCCGGCGCGGCATCGAATGGCTGCTGGCCGAACAGGAAGCGGACGGCTCGTGGTTCGGGCGCTGGGGCGTCAACTACGTCTACGGCACCGGATCCGTCGTACCGGCCCTGGTGGCCGCGGGCCTCCCCGCCGCGCATCCGGCGATCCGGCGGGCCGTGGCCTGGCTGGAGTCGGTCCAGAACGACGACGGCGGCTGGGGCGAGGACCTGCGCTCCTACAAGGACGTCAAGGAATGGAGCGGCAAGGGCGCCTCGACCGCCTCCCAGACGGCGTGGGCCCTGATGGCCCTGCTCGCGGCGGGGGAGCGGGACTCCAAGGCCGTCGAACGCGGTGTCGAATGGCTCGCGGCCACCCAGCGGGAGGACGGTTCCTGGGACGAGCCCTATTTCACGGGGACGGGCTTCCCGTGGGACTTCTCGATCAACTACCACCTCTACCGGCAGGTGTTCCCGCTCACCGCGCTCGGCCGGTACCTCCACGGAGAGCCCTTCGCCGACCGGCACAAGGGGAGTGGTGCGGCCGGGAGGCCGTTCACCGAGGCTGAGGGGAGCTGATGAGCACCCCGCCCGCCCCGGTCCCGCTGCTGATCGCCTGCGCGCTCGGCATCGAGCAGCTCGCCCTGCGCGCGGGCGACCGAGGCGGCGCCGGCGGGCTGGTCACCGTGCTGCGCACCGGCATGGGGCCGGCGGCGGCCGAGCGGTCCGTCACCCGGATGCTCGCCGATCCGGCCCTGAGCGAGGCCGCCGTCCTGGCCACCGGCTTCTGCGCGGGCCTCGCCCCCGGCATGCACCCCGGTGACCTGGTCGTCGCCGAGGAGACCCGCGACCCGCGTGGCACGACCGCCTGCGTCGGGACCGAGCTGCTGGTCAAGGAGCTGGCCCGGGCCGTACCCGGGCGGACCGTGCACACCGGGCCGCTCACCGGCTCCGACCACGTCGTGCGCGGTCCCGAACGGTCCGATCTGCGCGCGACCGGGGCGATCGCGGTCGACATGGAGTCCGCCGTCACGCTCCTGAGCGCCGTGCGCGCGGGCGAGCGCCCGGTTGCGGCCGTCCGGGTGGTCGTGGACGCTCCAGAACATGAACTCGTCCGGATCGGCACGGTGCGCGGTGGAATATCAGCTTTCCGTGTTCTTCGTTCCGTCCTTCCCGCTTTCTTCGAATGGCACCGTTCCTTGCTGCTCCCCAGGAGGTGAGCCAGATGGCCATGCCGCTTCGACAGTCCATCAAGGTCGCTACATACTTGGCTGAACAGAAGCTCCGCCGGCGGGACAAGTTCCCGCTGATCGTCGAGCTGGAGCCGCTGTTCGCCTGCAACCTCAAGTGCGAGGGGTGCGGCAAGATCCAGCACCCGGCCGGGGTGCTCAAGCAGCGGATGCCGGTCGCGCAGGCGGTCGGAGCGGTGCTGGAGTCCGGTGCCCCCATGGTGTCCATCGCCGGTGGCGAGCCCCTGATGCACCCGCAGATCGACGAGATCGCGCGTCAGCTGGTGGCCAGGCGGAAGTACGTCTTCCTGTGCACCAACGCGCTGCTCATGCGCAAGAAGATGGACAAGTTCAAGCCCTCCCCCTATTTCGCCTTCGCGGTGCACATCGACGGGCTGCGCGAGCGGCACGACGAGTCGGTGGCGAAGGAGGGCGTCTTCGACGAGGCCGTGGAGGCCATCAAGGAGGCCAAGCGGCGCGGCTTCCGGGTGACCACCAACTCGACCTTCTTCAACACCGACACCCCGCAGACCATCATCGAGGTGCTGAACTTCCTCAACGACGACCTCAAGGTCGACGAGATGATGATCTCGCCCGCCTATGCCTACGAGAAGGCCCCCGACCAGGAGCACTTCCTCGGTGTGGAGCAGACCCGCGAGCTGTTCAAGAAGGCCTTCGCGGGCGGCAACCGGCGGCGCTGGCGGCTCAACCACTCCCCGCTCTTCCTGGACTTCCTGGAGGGCAAGGTCGACTTCCCGTGCACCGCGTGGGCGATCCCGAACTACTCGCTGTTCGGCTGGCAGCGCCCCTGCTACCTGATGAGCGACGGGTACGTGCCGACGTACCGGGAGCTGGTCGAGGACACCGACTGGGACAAGTACGGACGCGGCAAGGACCCGCGCTGCGCCAACTGCATGGCGCACTGCGGCTACGAGCCCACCGCCGTGCTGGCCACCATGGGATCGCTGAAGGAGTCCCTGCGCGCCATGCGCGAGACGGTCTCCGGGAACCGGGAGCGGATGCCATGACCGCCATTTCGCTGGGTGTCCCCGAGGTGCCGGCCCGGCCGATCGCGGAGCGGCGCGCCTCGCGCCGGATCCAGGTCGGTCCGGTGGCGGTCGGGGGCGGGGCCCCGGTGTCGGTGCAGTCGATGACGACGACCCGTACGTCGGACATCGGCGCCACCCTGCAGCAGATCGCCGAACTCACCGCGTCCGGCTGCCAGATCGTCCGGGTCGCCTGCCCGACCCAGGACGACGCGGACGCGCTCGCGACCATCGCGCGCAAGTCGCAGATCCCGGTGATCGCGGACATCCACTTCCAGCCGAAGTACGTGTTCGCGGCCATCGAGGCGGGCTGCGCCGCCGTCCGCGTCAACCCCGGCAACATCAAGCAGTTCGACGACCGGATCAAGGAGATCGCGCAGGCCGCCAAGGACCACGGCACCCCGATCCGGATCGGCGTCAACGCCGGGTCGCTGGACCGGCGGCTGCTCCAGAAGTACGGCAGGGCGACCCCGGAGGCGCTGGTGGAGAGCGCTCTGTGGGAGGCCTCGCTGTTCGAGGAGCACGGCTTCCGGGACATCAAGATCTCCGTCAAGCACAACGACCCGGTCGTGATGATCGAGGCGTACGGGCAACTCGCCGAGCAGTGCGACTACCCGCTGCACCTGGGGGTGACGGAGGCGGGCCCGGCGTTCCAGGGCACGATCAAGTCGGCGGTGGCGTTCGGCGCGCTGCTGTCGCGCGGTATCGGCGACACGATCCGGGTGTCGCTGTCGGCGCCGCCGGCCGAGGAGGTCAAGGTCGGCATCCAGATCCTGCAGTCCCTGGGCCTCAGGGAGCGCAGGCTGGAGATCGTCTCCTGTCCCTCCTGCGGACGTGCCCAGGTCGATGTCTACAAGCTCGCCGACGAGGTCACGGCCGGACTCGATGGCCTGGAGGTGCCGTTGCGCGTCGCCGTCATGGGGTGTGTGGTCAACGGCCCCGGCGAGGCGCGGGAGGCCGATCTGGGGGTGGCCTCCGGCAACGGCAAGGGGCAGATCTTCGTGAAGGGCGAGGTCATCAAGACCGTCCCCGAGTCGAAGATCGTCGAGACGCTGATCGAAGAGGCGATGAAGATCGCCGAGCAGATGGAGCAGGACGGCACGGGCCCGGGGGAGCCGGCCGTCACCGTGAGCTGAGCAGCACGGAATTCGAAGGGGGCCCGACGTGACGATTCTGGAGAGCATCCGGGGACCACGCGATCTGAAGGCGCTGTCCGAGGCGGAACTCGGTGAACTGTCCGATGAGATCAGGGAGTTCCTGGTGCACGCGGTCGCCAGGACCGGAGGCCATCTGGGACCCAACCTGGGCGTGGTGGAGCTCACCGTGGCCCTGCACCGGGTCTTCGAGTCACCGGTGGACCGCATCCTGTGGGACACCGGCCACCAGAGCTATGTCCACAAGCTTCTGACGGGACGGCAGGACTTCTCCAAACTGCGCGGCAAGGGCGGCCTGTCCGGCTACCCCTCACGTGAGGAGTCCGAGCACGACGTCATCGAGAACAGCCACGCCTCCACGGCCCTCGGCTGGGCCGACGGGCTGGCCAAGGCCCGCCAGGTACAGGGGGAGAAGGGCCATGTCGTCGCGGTCATCGGCGACGGCGCCCTGACCGGCGGCATGGCCTGGGAGGCCCTGAACAACATCGCGGCCGCCAAGAACCGGCCGCTGATCATCGTCGTCAACGACAACGAACGCTCCTACGCCCCCACCATCGGCGGCCTCGCCAACCACCTCGCGACACTGCGCACGACCGACGGCTACGAGCGGGTCCTGGCCTGGGGCAAGGACGTGCTCCAGGGCACGCCCCTGATCGGCCACACCCTCTACGAGGCCCTGCACGGCGCGAAGAAGGGCTTCAAGGACGCCTTCGCCCCGCAGGGCCTGTTCGAGGACCTCGGCCTGAAGTACGTCGGCCCGATCGACGGGCACGACATCGGGGCCGTGGAGTCCGCCCTGCGGCGCGCGAAACGCTTCCACGGGCCGGTCCTCGTCCACTGCCTCACCGAGAAGGGCCGCGGCTACGAACCCGCCCTCGCCCACGAGGAGGA
Organism: Streptomyces sp. NPDC055506; assembly: GCF_053643595.1. Classification (NCBI taxonomy): domain Bacteria; kingdom Bacillati; phylum Actinomycetota; class Actinomycetes; order Kitasatosporales; family Streptomycetaceae; genus Streptomyces; species Streptomyces sp. NPDC055506. The sequence goes on from NZ_JBSHKH010000070.1 coordinate 32,829, forward strand.
CCACTTCCACACCGTCGGCGTCATGGACCCGCTGACCTGCGCGCCGCTCTCACCGGCCGGCGGCCCCTCCTGGACCTCGGTCTTCGGCGACGAGATCGTCAAAATCGGCGAGGAGCGGGACGACGTGGTGGCGATCACCGCCGCCATGCTGCACCCGGTCGGCCTCGGCTCGTTCGCCGAGCGGTTCCCGGACCGGGTGTGGGACGTGGGCATCGCCGAGCAGCACGCGGCCGTCTCCGCGGCGGGCCTGGCCACGGGCGGCCTGCACCCGGTCGTCGCCGTCTACGCCACCTTCCTCAACCGCGCCTTCGACCAGCTGCTGATGGACGTGGCCCTGCACCGCTGCGGGGTGACCTTCGTCCTGGACCGGGCCGGGGTCACCGGCGTCGACGGGGCCTCCCACAACGGCATGTGGGACATGTCCGTCCTCCAGGTCGTCCCCGGTCTGCGGATCGCCGCGCCGCGCGACGCCGACCAGTTGCGCGCCCAACTGCGCGAGGCGGTCGCCGTCGACGACGCCCCGACCCTGCTGCGCTTCCCGAAGGAGGCCGTCGGCCCGGCGGTCCCGGCTCTGGACCGGGTGGGCGGACTGGACGTGCTGCACCGTGCTCCGGAGCCACAGGTCCTCCTGGTGGCCGTGGGCGTGATGGCGCCCGTCTGCCTCCAGGCAGCCGAACTGCTCGAAGCCCGCGGGATCGGCTGCACCGTCGTCGACCCCCGCTGGGTCAAGCCCGTCGACCCGGCGCTCCCGGGCCTCGCCGCCGCACACCGCCTGGTCGCCGTCGTCGAGGACAACAGCCGGGCGGCCGGGGTCGGCTCCGCCGTGGCGCTGGCCCTCGGTGACGCCGACGTCGACGTACCGGTACGGCGCTTCGGCATCCCGGAGCAGTTCCTCGCGCACGCCAAGCGCGGCGAGGTGCTCGCCGACATCGGCCTGACACCCGTCGAGATCGCCGGACGGATCAGCGGAAGCATGGCCGTCACGCAAGAGCTGTCCAAGGAGCCACTGGAATGACAACCGCCGAATCCGCGTCGGAGTCGTCGCAGGCAGGGGAGTTCGACCTCGGCAAGCTGCTGGCCGAGCGCGGAGCCGAGCGCTACGAGCTGCACACCCGGTACCTCAACCACCAGCTCCCGCGCATGCTGCACACCATCGGCTTCGACAAGGTCTACGAGCGCGCCGAGGGCGCCTACTTCTACGACGCGGACGGCAACGACTACCTCGACATGCTCGCCGGGTTCGGGGTGATGGGGATCGGCCGCCACCACCCCGTCGTACGCAAGGCACTGCACGACGTCCTGGACGCCCGGCTCGCCGACCTCACCCGGTTCGACTGCCAGCCGCTGCCGGGCCTGCTGGCCGAGAAGCTGCTCGCGCACAGCCCGCATCTGGACCGGGTGTTCTTCGGCAACAGCGGCACGGAGGCGGTCGAGGGAGCGCTGAAGTTCGCCCGGTTCGTCACCGGCAGGCCCAGGATCCTGTACTGCGCGCACGCCTTCCACGGCCTGACCACCGGCTCCCTCTCCGTGAACGGCGAGTCCGGCTTCCGCGACGGCTTCGCCCCGCTGCTGCCCGACACGGCCGTACCGCTCGGCGACCTCGACGCGCTCTCACGGGAGCTGAAGAAGGGCGATGTCGCCGCCCTGATCGTCGAGCCGATCCAGGGCAAGGGCGTGCTGGCGGCCCCGCCCGGCTATCTGCCCGCCGCCCAGGAGCTGCTGCACCGGCACAAGGCGCTGCTCATCGCCGACGAGGTGCAGACCGGCCTCGGCCGCACCGGCGACTTCTACGGCTACCAGCACGAGGAGGGCGTGGAACCGGACCTGGTGTGCGTGGCCAAGGCGCTCTCCGGCGGCTATGTGCCGGTCGGCGCCACGCTCGGCAAGGACTGGATCTTCAAGAAGGTCTACTCGTCCATGGACCGGGTGCTGGTCCACTCGGCGAGCTTCGGGTCCAACGCGCAGGCCATGGCGGCGGGCCTCGCGGTGCTGTCGGTGATGGAGAACGAGCAGGTCGTGGCCAATGTCCGGGCAACCGGGGAACGGCTCAGATCCCGGCTGGCGGCACTGACGGACCGGTACGAGATGCTCTCCGACGTCCGCGGCCGGGGACTGATGATCGGCATCGAGTTCGGCCGGCCGAAGTCGCTGAAGCTGCGCAGCCGCTGGACCATGCTCCAGGCCGCGCGCAAGGGACTGTTCGCGCAGATGGTCGTCGTACCGCTGCTCCAGCGGCACCGGATCCTCACCCAGGTCTCCGGCGACCACATGGAGGTGATCAAGCTGATCCCGCCGCTGATCATCGGCGAGCGGGAGGTGGACCGCTTCGTCGACGCCTTCACCGCCGTGATGGACGACGCGCACAACGGCGGCCTGGTGTGGGACTTCGGGAAGACCCTGGTCAAGCAGGCGGTGGCCAACCGGTAGGCGCGGGCTCGGCGGACTTTGCCTCAGAGGCAAGAAAGTTGCCGCAGAGGCAAGTCTCCGGCTGAATGGAGGCATGAGCTCCTCCGAACAGCCCGGTGAGCTGCCCGTCGTAGCCCCGCAGCTGCGCGCGCTGCGGCGTCAGGCCTCCCTGACGCTGGAGGCCGCGGCCCGTGCCGCCGGGCTGTCGCCCGCCCACCTCTCCCGTCTGGAGACCGGGCAGCGCCAGCCCTCGCTGCCGATGCTGCTCGCACTCGCCCGTGTCTACGGTACGACTGTCTCCGAACTGCTCGGCGAGACGGTCGCCGACCGGGACGCCGTCGTCCGCTCGGCCGACATGGAACCGACCACGGCGGGCGGCTGGACGTACTGGCAGGCCGGCGCCCCCGGACGCGGGATGCAGGCCTTGCGGGTCCACGTGCCCCACGGCTCCCAGGGCGACATCGTGCGCGTCCACCCGGGCGAGGAGTGGCTCCATGTGCTGCGGGGCCGGCTGCGGCTGCGCCTCGGGGACACCACGCACCGGCTGGCGCCCGGCGACAGCGCCCACTTCGACTCGCTCACCCCGCACCGGATCGCCGCCGAGGACCAGGACGGCGTCGAGCTGCTTTTCGTCCACACCCTGTTGCAGAGTCCCACGGCCACCCTGTGCCTGGGCCCCACCCTTGGAGAGACGCCTTGAGCGACATGGAGGAGAAGTTCCCGCGCGCCCTGTGGGTGCGGCTGTTCGTTTACCTCGTGATGGGGCACGTCTTCGCCGCGTTCGTCTATTTCCTCTTCGAGGCGGGGGCCCGCTGACCCTTGTCTCAGTCGAGAAGCCGCTCGCGCAGTCGCTCACGCGTCTCCGGAGCGATCTCGAGCCCCTTCTCCAGATAGGCGTCGACGCCGCCCCAGGTCTCCTCGATGGTGTCGAAGGCCGCCGACAGATACTCGGCGCGCGCGTCGAACAGGGGGCTGAGCAGCTCCATGACCTCGGGGGAGTAGGCCGAGTCGGCTGAACCGCTGCGCCGCACCTTGTAGCGGCGGTGCTTGGCGTTCGACTTCAGATAGTCCTCGACGATCGCCTCGCGCTCGACGCCCACCGCGAGCAGCGTCACCGCGATCGAGAGGCCCGCGCGGTCCTTGCCCGCCGCGCAGTGCATCAGCGCGGGGACGCTGTCCTCGGCCAGCGCGTGCAGCACCTTCGAGTGCTCGGCGGTGCGGTGCTTGATGATCGTGCGGTACGAGGCGATCATCCGGCCCGCGCCCTTGCCGTCCGAGAGGAGCGCGCGCAGCTGCTCCAGGTCGCCGTCGCGGACCATCTTCCAGAACTCCGCGCCGTCCGCTGGGTCGGTCAGCGGCAGATTTACATTGCGCACGCCCGGCAGCTCGACGTCCGGGCCTTCGAGCTTCTGGTCCGCCTCGTTACGGAAGTCGAAGATCGTGTGCAGGCCCAGACCGGTCAGGAAGGCGGCGTCCTCACCGGTCGCGTGCGCGAGGTGGCCGCTGCGGAACAGCACTCCCGGCCGCACCCGCCGTCCGTCCACGGTCGGCAGTCCGCCCACATCACGGAAATTGCGCACTGCGGCCAGCTCGGGTTCGGTCGAGGGGACCTGCTGCGTCACGGGGGCTCCTCCCACTCGGTGCCGTCGGCGCGGCTCGTCGACGGGCACCACTTGACGATACGACATGCCTGCCAGGGGCAATGAGTTGTCCACAGGCGTTGCCGGGAGCCCCCGAAGCCCTTGATGATGTTGGGGCCTGGTCGCACCTGGTCGGGCTTGTTCGAATCTGTGAGGGCTTGATGCTGGAGATCTCCGAAGACGGTCGTACATGGGTGCTCTCGGGGCCGGCCAGCAGTTACGCCGTCCATGTCACCGACCGGGACGAGCTGCTGCACCTGCACTGGGGGGCGCGGATCGGCCTCGCCGACGCCGAGGCCCTGGCCGTCCGGCCACTGCCGGACTACTGGGCCTTCGAGTCCCCGCTCGACGGACGCGAGGAGTATCCGGTCGAGGGCGGCCCCCGCTTCGCCCGGCCCGCCCTGTCCGTGCGCACCGCAGAGCGCCGCGGCACCGAGTGGTCCTACGAGGGGCATGACGCCGAGGACGGCGAGCTGCGGCTCCGCTTCCGTGACGGCGGCCTGGCCGTCACGCTGCACTACCGGATGCGTTCCTCGGCCGATGTCGTGGAGCGCTGGGTGACCCTGGAGAACCAGGGGCCGGACGTCGAGGTGCTGCGCGCCGACTCCGCCACCTGGACCCTGCCCGACCGCGACACCTGGCGGCTGTCCCAACTGCACGGCCGCTGGGGCGCCGAGTCCCGGCTGACGCGCTCCGCCCTCACCTACGGCGAGAAGGTCATCGGCAGCCGCCGCGGCCACACCTCCCACCAGCATCTGCCCTGGGTCGCGCTCGACTCCGACGCGACCGAGGAGCGCGGGGAGGTCTACGGCTGCGCCCTGGGCTGGTCCGGGTCCTGGCGGATCGCGGTGGCCCAACTCCCGGACGCGCGCGTGCAGATCACCGGCGGGGCCGGACACGACGACTCGGGCCTGCTGAGGCTGGGCGCGGGCGGGTCGTACACCACCCCCGTCTTCGCCGGGCTCTGGAGCGACGGCGGCTTCGGCGGGGCGAGCCGCGCCTGGCACGCCTGGCAGCGGGCCCACGTCGTCCCGGACGCGGACCGGGACCGGCCGGTGCTGTTCAACTCCTGGGAGGCCACCGAGTTCGACATCTCGGAGGAGCAGCAGCGGGCGCTCGCCGAGCGGGCCGCGGCCATGGGCGTCGAGCTGTTCGTGGTCGACGACGGCTGGTTCGGATCCCGGACCAGCGACCGGGCCGGGCTCGGTGACTGGACCCCCAACCCCGACCGCTTCCCGGGCGGGCTGAAGCCGCTCGCCGACCATGTGCACGGCCTCGGCATGCGGTTCGGGATCTGGGTCGAGCCGGAGATGGTCAACGCGGACAGCGACCTGTACCGCGCCCACCCGGACTGGGTGCAGTACCAATCGGGACGAAAGCGGACGGAGTTTCGCAATCAGCTCGTACTGAACCTGGCCCGCGAGGACGTCCAGGAGTACCTGTGGGAGCAGCTCGACGGACTGCTCTCCAGCGCACCCATCGACTACGTCAAGTGGGACTTCAACCGTTGCTTCACCGACGCCGGCTGGCCGGACGACCCCTACCCGCAGCGGCTCTGGGTCGACCACGTCCATGCCCTGTACGCCCTGCTGGACCGGTTGCGGGCGGCCCACCCCGGTGTGGCCTTCGAGTCGTGCTCGGGCGGCGGCGGCCGGATCGACCTCGGGGTGCTGGGCCGCACGGACCAGGTGTGGACCTCCGACAACACCGACCCGCTCGACCGGCTCGCCATCCAGCACGGCTTCAGCCAGATCCATCCGGCCCGGGTCATGGCCGCCTGGGTCACCGACAGCCCGAACGCCATGCTCAACCAGCGGGCCAGCTCCCTGCGGTTCCGGTTCGTCAGTGCCATGGCCGGTGTGCTCGGAGTGGGTGGCGACCTCACACGGTGGACGGCGGAGGAGCTCGCCGAGGCGCGGGGCTGGGTGGAGCTCTACAAGGAGATCCGGCCCGTGGTGCAGCGCGGCGACCTGTACCGGCTGCGGGCGCCGGAGGGCGGCTCGAGCGCGGTGCAGTACGTCCTCGGTGACGAGACCGTCGTCCTCGCCTGGCTCCAGGCGCAGCGCTACGGCGAGCCCGTTCCGGCCCTCCGGCTGCGGGGTCTCGACCCGACAGCAGTGTACGAATGCCTCGAAACGGGCGAAGTTCACCGAGGGGTCGTACTCACTCACCACGGACTGCGGATCGGTCTGCGCGGGGATCTGGATGCCGCGGTAGTCCGCCTTCGGCGCAAGTAGCCGTTCTGTCCGGATCGGGTGGATAAGGCGAATAAGGCACTTCAGGTGTTTAGGTATAACGTGCCCCGATCGTAAAGGAGATGAGGTCGGGGTGCGTGACCATCGTCATATTCGTGACGATCTGTTGTCGTCATGTTCACGTAATTCTTGCGTTATTCAGGGGCATTGAGGCGAAACAGAGATCGGAAATCCACGCTCGGTGACGGGAAATGTGCCGACGCGTCAAGAAAAACGCCCTCACGGGCAACCGCAAGCTTGTCCCATTGCGTCTCGGTCGCTTACGTTCCACACCAATCCGGACGGACGCCTAATCCTGCCGCCGCCCGGAGCCCCACACACTCACCCGTGTATGGCAGGAGCGGGGGACCCACAGGTAAGACGCCTGTTCCGGTTCCCGGAACGGCTTGGGGTTCAGCCGCACTTCGGCGCGGCCGGGCATCTCCAGCCCGCACCCGACAGCTCACCTCGCAGGCGCCGGAGAGGAATTCGCCATGCCCGCGAAGGGTAAGCACCGCCGCCCGAAGTCCCAGCGCTTCACCCGCTCCATAGCCGTCGCCGGAACCGGTGGGGCCGCCCTCGCCCTTCCGCTCATGGGGGCCGCAGGCGCCCACGCCGCGACCCCGCAGTCGGCTCCGGAAAAGGCCGTCCAGTCCGCTCCGGCCGCAGAGAAGAAGGCCGCCGGAAAGGCCACGGGCGCCCACACGTACACCGTGAAGGCCGGCGACTATCTCGCGAAGATCGCCGACGACCAGAACGTCAGCGGCGGCTGGAAGAAGCTCTACAGCGACAACCGTGACGCCGTCGGCTCCGACCCGTCGCTGATCCACCCGGGCCTGAAGCTCTCGATCGGCAAGAAGACGGCGAGCGCGCCCAAGACGCAGTCGTCCGCGCCCAAGGCGGCCGAGAAGCCCAAGGCGTCGGCTGAGAAGTCGTCCGCCTCCGAGTCGGCCCCGAAGGCCGACACCGCCGCGAAGCCGGCCGCCGCCAAGCCGGCCGCCGAGGCCTCCGGCTTCAGCCTCCCGGTGGACGGCGCCGCCGTCGGAACCCCGTACCACATGTCCGGCAGCATGTGGTCCAGCGGCTACCACACCGGTGTCGACTTCGTCGTCCCGACCGGCACCTCGCTCAAGGCCGTCGGCGCCGGCACGGTCGTCTCCGCCGGCTGGGGCGGCGCGTACGGCAACCAGGTCGTCATCCAGCTCGAGGACGGCAAGTACGCGCAGTACGCCCACCTGTCCCAGCTCTCCGTCTCGGCCGGCCAGACCGTGACGGCCGGGCAGCAGGTCGGCCTGTCCGGTGCGACCGGCAATGTGACCGGACCGCACCTGCACTTCGAGATCCGCACCTCGCCGGACTACGGCTCGGACGTGGACCCGGTCGCCTACCTGCGCTCGCACGGCGTCTCCGTGGGCTGACCCCTCGCACGACCACCTGCCTGACACGCAGCCGAAGGCCGGACCCCGATCCCCGGGTCCGGCCTTCGGTGTGTGCGGCTGCCGGTCGACTCAATCGATCGGCCCTCAAGGGATCGACAGAAGGCGGCAGTTGGGACACAGTGATCCCGTCGTGAGTGCAAGCGCTTTCTGAAGGAGCCGTGTCCCGTGCCGACCACCCGCAGAACGTTCGGAGCCCTGGCGGCCGGAGCCGCGCTGGCGACCCTCGCCCCGTCGGGGAGCGCCCACGCCGCACCCCGGCGCCGCCGCCTCATCGCCCACGACGACTTCTGCCACGGCCTCGGTCGGTGGGCGGCCGAACTCCAGGACGGCGGCTCCGTCACCGCCTCCCGCGGCGTCCTGGACATCGACGTACCGGGCGGAGCGACCGTCTGGTTCAGGCGGCGTCTCGAGGGGCCGTACGTCCTCGAGTACACCGCCACGCCCGTCTCCGAGGGCGGGGTCAACGACCGGGTCTCGGACCTCAACAACTTCTGGAACGCGACCGACGTCCGCTCCCCGGAGGACCTCTTCGCGACGCCGCGCGGCGGGGCGCTGGAGGAGTACGACCACCTGACGACGTACTACGCCGGGTTCGGCGCCAACTACAACACCACGACCCGGCTGCGGCGTTACGTGGGCCAGGCCGGTGTGCGCCCACTGGTCTACGACTACACCGAGCCGCTGCTGGTCCCGGGCGAGCCGAACCGGGTCCGGATCGTCTCCGACGGGTCGACGGTGCGGTGGTGGAACAACGGGCGGCTCGTCTTCGACTACACCGATCCGCAGCCGTACACGAGCGGGCACTTCGCCTTCCGGACCGTGTGGAGCCATTTCCGGATCACGGGCTTCCGGGTCTGGCGACTGACCCCGGAACGTCCGTGAGGGGCGGCCTATTCCGGAGTTGGCGAAGCCTTTAGGAGTGGCTTATCTCACCGCCCGTCAACCCCTTCCTACGGTCGCGTAGGTCACATTCGAGGGTGAATCATGAGCGGCTGTGGCAGACGATTCGAAGAGTGACAGCAGAGCAGTGATCGGGTCGTACGTGGCGCTGGGGGACAGCTTCACCGAGGGCGTCGGCGATCCCGGCCCCGACGGGGCGTTCGTCGGCTGGGCCGACCGGTTCGCCGTCCTGCTCGCCGACCGCAGGCCCGAAGGCGACTTCCGGTACACCAACTTGGCCGTACGCGGAAAACTCCTCGACCAGATCGTGGCGAACCAGCTCCCGCGGGCCGTCGACATGGCCCCGGACCTCGTCTCGTTCTGCGCCGGGGGCAACGACATCATCCGGCCCGGCACCGACCCGGACGAGGTGGCCGAGCGGTTCGAGCAGGCCATCGCCCAGCTGGCCGCGGTGGCCGGCACGGTGATGGTGACGACCGGGTTCGACACCCGTCGCGTGCCCGTGCTCAGGCATCTGCGCGGCAAGATCGCCACGTACAACGGGCATGTCCGGGCCATCGCCGACCGGTACGGCTGTCCGGTGCTCGACCTGTGGTCCCTGCGCAGTGTCCAGGACCGCCGGGCCTGGGACGCCGACCGGCTGCACCTGTCGCCCGACGGCCACACGCGCGTGGCGCTCCGCGCGGGCCAGGTGCTCGGCCTCGATGTTCCGGCCGACCCCGAGCAGGAGTGGCCTCCGCTGCCGCCCCGCGGCACGCTCGACATCCGGCGGGACGACGTCCACTGGGCGCGCGAGTTCCTGGTGCCGTGGATCGGACGCCGGTTGCGCGGGGAGTCGTCGGGGGACCATGTGACAGCCAAGGGGGCACTGTCGCCGGAGGACATCAGGACGCGGATCGGGTCGGTGGCGTGAGGGTGCGGGTTTGGTGGGGTGCGCGTAGCGCCTATCGCCGGGTGGTGGGTCGGGGCCGCGCCGGGGGGTG